>JBDHDN010000341.1:0-4564 GCA_039591485.1 Gemmatimonadota bacterium | reverse complement strand
GGCTGATCGCCCTCGACCGGGCCACCGGTACCGAGGTGTGGCAGGTCCTCACCGTGGATCCCGAGCTGCCCCTCTACATCACCGGCGCGCCCAAGGTCTTCAAGGGCAAGGTGCTCGTCGGCAACGGCGGCACGGAAAGCCATCCGTCCCGCGGATACGTGACGGCGTACGACGCGGACACCGGCGAGCAGGCGTGGCGCTTCTGGATCGTGCCCGGCAACCCGGCCGACGGCTTCGAGAACGAGGCCATGGAGATGGCGGCGGAGACCTGGACGGGCGAGTGGTGGAGACACGGGGGCGGCGGCAACGCCTGGCATGGGTTCACGTACGACGCCGAGCTCGACCAGCTCTACATCGGGACGGGGAACGGCTCGCCCTGGAACCGCAAGATCCGGAGCCCGCAGGGAGGCGACAATCTCTTCCTTTCCTCCATCGTGGCGCTCGATCCCGACGACGGGACCTACCTGTGGCACTACCAGGACTCGCCCGGTGAGACGTGGGATTTCAACTCCAACATGGACATCGTGCTCGCCGACCTCGAGATCGAGGGCGAGATCCGCAAGGTGATCCTGCACGCGCCGAAGAACGGCTTCTTCTACGTGCTGGATCGCACGGACGGAGAGCTCATCTCGGCCGAGGCGTTCGTGGAGGTCACCTGGGCGAGCCACGTCGATCCGGAGACGGGCCGCCCTGTCGAGGTTCCGGGCGCTCGATACGAGGACGGCGAGGCGTTCGTCACCCCGGGTCCCTACGGGGCGCACAGCTGGCACGCCATGTCCTTCAACCCGGAGGCGGGGTTGGCGTACATCCCCACCATGCACATGAACTTCCGCTTCAACGACGAGGCCTTCGATCTCGACGCCTACCAGATGATGGCCTGGGAGGGCGGGACCGGAGTGGGTTGGGAGTTCGTCGGAAGCTCCCGGGACGACGGCGTGCTCGGCACGCTGCAGGCCTGGGACCCGGTGAAGCAGGAGCAGGTCTGGGAAGTGGTCCTGGACGGGCTCTGGAACGCCGGGACGTTGACGACGGCCGGGGATCTGGTCTTCCAGGGCCGTGAGGCGGGGCACCGGGTGGCGTACGAGGCGGCCACGGGGCAAGAGCTCTGGCGCTCCGACCTCGGACTCGGAATCTCGGCGCCCCCGATCACGTACTCCATCGACGGCCGGCAGTACCTCGCGCTGCTGGTGGGATGGGGTGGCGGGGCGGCCGGCCTCGCTCCGCCGGTGGGTTGGAGCTATGGGGCACAGACCCGCCGCCTCGTCGCGTTCTCGCTGGAGGGAACGGCGTCCCTGCCGCCGCAGGCGCCGCGCGGTCCGGTGACTCCCCTCGCCGCGCCCGACTTCGAGGTCGATCCCGACCTGGCGGCCGAGGGAGAGGCGCTGTTCGGGTCCTGCGGCGGTTGTCACGGGCCGGGAGTTCAGTCAGCCGGGATGGCACCCGATCTTCGGGCTTCGGGCGTCGTGTTGGACGCAGGCCTGTTCGCGGACGTGGTCCGGGGAGGGCAGCGGTCGGACCGGGGGATGCCGCAGTACTCGGCGCTCACCGACGGGGAGCTCCTCGCTTTGCGTCACTACGTCCGCTTCGTGGCCGATCAGGATCTCGCGTCGGACAGGGGAGACATCTGACGAAGATGCAGGCAACGGGCCGCATCCCGGCCGGTAACGCCCCATAACCGTCGAGCCCGGACCGGTGCCGCCGCCGCTGTCAGGGAAACGACCGCGCGCGGGTGGCAAACGCGCACACATGTGACTGGTGCCCGCGCCCGCCGCCGCATCCATTAGGGGAGCCGCAGCACGACGCTCTTCGCTGGCAATCGCCTTTGGCTATGGGGCCACTAAACGGGTAGGGGCAGGACATGACACTGCGAATCTCGGTGGTGGCACTGTGTGTGCTCCTGACAACTGCCGTTCATGCGGGAGCGCAAGACCGCTTCGTCGTGAAACTCGAGCTCCCAATGGGTGAGACGGTCGTCGTCGCGGAGGGTGAGTTCGAGGCCCGATCCGTTGGTAGCTTCAGCGTGCTACGCTGAATGACGCCGAACAGCATGGTAGCGACTCCGGAGACGACTCCGAAGACGGTACCGAGCAGTGCGGCGGTCGATGGTGCGGGCTCTCCGAGGAATGCAGAGACGTCGACGAACGCGATCACCACTCATGGACCGCGGCACAGGAAGAACGCGACGTGCACGGCCCTGCCGACTAACGTCGTGCGATTCTGCTGCGCGGGCTGCCCGCACCCAAGCGCGAAGCGCTTCGTCCACGGCAACCTGCGTCAGTAGCAATCGCTTGTCAGCTAGGTGGTCGCTCCGGCACGCTCGTCGACTCCACCGGCACCGAATCGAATAACGGCCCCACCGACCTCACGCTGGAACGGCACAACCGAAACTCGACGCGCTTCTGGGATCGCCGACTCCGTCATATTGGAGCGCACTCGGCCACGCGCAGGCGAGACGGGACCCATCGGGTTGCATCTGTTCGTTCAGCCAGAGGGCAGTAACGTGATCGGGAGCTTGGTCGCTCTCGACCCAGCGATCGATCTCGTCGAGCCAGTCTACGAACGACGGGCCTGGGCCTCCGATGCCATGGTCCATGCCAGCAGCATCATCAGTCGCGCGGCATCCGTGGGTGACGGGTCTCTCCTGACCACCTCCTCGCAGTAGTCGATCGTGCCTAACGGAGTGATGGCCATGTCGCGCCACGCGTTGAACATCGGGAGCTTCCCGCCACGCGCGCGGAACGCGTCCAGATCGGGGTCGGTGGCGTCGACGGTCTGAGAGACCGCGGCCACGTCGGAGCGGAAAATCGAGAAGTCGTACGTAGAATGATCCCACTCCGGATCGTGGAAGACGAGGTTCGTCATCACCCCGTCTCCAAAAGCGAAGTGTGCGCTCGGGGTCACGGGGTCTGGGTAGTCGGGGTCAGGCTCGACGCCTCGTTGGAACTCGTCGACATCCGACACGGCCAGCCCGCCGGCGATCCACCGATCCCATGCCCCGACGCCGAGTTCAGCTCCGACTGCATACCCTGGGACGACCGGCTCGCCGTCGAGGGTGAAGCCCTCATAGACGCGACGCGGTACCTTCGACGAACGCGTACATCGCATTGTCGATGGCCGGGAACGGATGTCCCGTCACCAACGGAGGGTGTAAAGGGTCAACCGAGAACAAAGTGGCAAGGATCAACCCGACCGTTCACCCACCGATCACCACGCCGCGAGCCATCAGGGAGCCGAGGTCTGTCGTGGTCAATCACAGTGGGACCTCGCTCATCAACGCGAGGAGGTTGCTATCCGGGTCGCGAAAGAAGGCCATCCACAGCGCATGATCCTGCAACTTTGCGATGAGGTGCGGCTCGCTGTCAAAGACAATGCCGCGAGCTGCGAGCGTCTCATGGGCAGCGTGGAGATCAGAGACTCTGTAATAGACAACGGAACCGGTGCCAGCCTGGGCTGCCGCTGGACCGTCCAGCATCACGCGAACGCCACCGCAGTCAAAGAAGCCCAGCCCCGGCGGTGCCTGGAACAGAAACCGCATGCCAAGGACGTCGCGGTAGAATGCGATCGCTCGCTCGACGTCCCTCACCGGAATGGCGATCTGTCCGATTCTGCTGAGTCCGAAACCCGTTTGTGCCGAATCGATCATGAAGGGCTCTCCAGAGATCTTGGGCTGCAGGCTAACGGTTCGTGCACGACGTGCGAGCGATCAGCCCGCCAGGCGCGCCTATGGGTGAGCGTACTCGTAGCAATGCCAGGCGCTCGGTCATTCCGCGTCCCTTAGTGCGTACGCGCTCGGCTGGTCCATGCGCGTGATGTTTCCAAGCCGGATCGTCGGTAGCATCAAGGCATCCCTGGCTTGGAGCGGCCCGTGTTCTACTCCGGCATCGATCAGCACAAGACGTCGTCGGTGCTCACCACGGTGACAGCCGACGGGGCGCGGCACGCGCAGGTCACCCTCCCGAACCGACGCCAGGTACTCCGGCAATACTTCACCCCGTTCCCCGGTCCCCACAAGGCGGTGGTCGAGGCCACGGGCCGGTGGTACTGGATGCGGGACCTGCTAGTGCCGGCCGGTATCGAGTTGGAACTCGCGCACGCCAAGTTGCTGAAGGCAAGCGCCTACGCCAAAGTGAAGACCGATGCGGTCGACTCGGCTACCTTGGCCCAGCTGCTGCGGGTGGGGCTCATTCCCCGGGCGCATATGGTCTCGGACGCGATGCGTGGCCCCCGGGATGTCCTGCGTGCTCGACTGCAGCTGGTCGAGCGGCGGCTCCGGTGTGAGCACAGTCTCGGCGGCTTGCTGGAGAAGTTCACCGTGGAGCGGATCGACGAACTCCCGCCCCTCTATCAGGTGCAGGCCCACGCCCACACCGCGCAGGCTGAGCTGCTCGCCACTCAGATCCGCGAGTTGGAGCACGCAGTGCAGGGCGACCTGCTGGAGGATGAGGCGGTGCAGCGGTTGCTGTGGATACCCGGGATCGGGCGCATCCTGGCGTTCACGATCTACCTCGAGATCGACGACATCCAGCGATTTCCCACAGTGCGGCACTTCTGGTCGTACTGTCGG
>JBDHDN010000340.1:0-4565 GCA_039591485.1 Gemmatimonadota bacterium | reverse complement strand
AGTGCTCCAGCGGTTCGGCGACATGCCGGTGGGTGCGTCGGCGGATGTGTCGCCGGACGGCTCGCGGATCTACGTCGCCGGTACGTACAGCGACGGCTCCAAGGGCATTTGGTGGATGCCGGCCGAAGGCGGCGAGCTCACGAAGGTGGTTGCCTTTGACGATCCCGCCCTGACCGTGCCGTGGAGTGCCTTTAGTGTCGCTGACGACCGGATCTATCTCACCATTGCCGAGTACGAGAGCGACATCCACGTAGTGGATCTGGAGTGGTGAGGGACCAACGAGTGCGGAGTGCAGAGTGGCGATTGGCCGCACCGCCTCGGCGACTCGGAGTGTGAGACGATGTGCCTGCGGCGGTCGGTTCGGACGGCGGGCCCGCTAGCAGCCTGCAGTGCGCTCGGCGTGACGCGCGATCCCGCTGCGGCGACCGCTCACTGACATCCGCGCCGGGGCGGCCAGTCTCCCCTCCCGCCGTCCGTCGGGTAGGAGGTGTTCCCCCCACCGGATATTGGATACTGACCTGCGCGTTCGGCGAGCTCGCAGCGTCAATCCGCATCCTTGGTAAAGAACGGCTCCCACTGCTCGCGCGGTGACGGTGGCGTGAGCAGGCTGACGACGATCAGCAGCGTCACCGACACGATCACGCCGGGGATCACGATGTAGTCGCTGCTGGCGAAGTCGAACTCCGAGCCGCCCAGCGACATGACGAACACCTGCCGGATTCCCTCGATCCGCCCGAGGATTCCGATGCTGATGATCGTCCCCAGCCCGCCGGCGATGCAGGCAACGCCACCCTGCGGCGTCACGCGTTTCCACAAGAAGGCGGCCAGGAGAGCCGGCGTGAGGCTCGCGCCCACGAGCGAGTAGGCGTACAACGCCATCTGGAGCACGGTGGTGAACTGCGTCAGCAGCACGATGCCCAGCGCGCCGAACAGGACGATGAACACGCGCTGCAGGCTGAGCATCTGCCGCTCGGTGGCCTCGGGATTGATGAACCGTTGGTAGATGTCGCGGCTCACGTTGGTCGACGGCACCAAGAGAAACGTGTTGCCGGTCGACAATACGATCGCGATGGCCGCCGCGAGGAGGAACGCACCGCCGAGCATGGGCAGGCCGTTGCGGGCGATGTGCATGATGATGGTTTCCGACGCGGCGCGACCCTGGATCCATGTCTCGGTGGCCAGGTCGGGGAAGACTGCGCGACCGACGATGGCTGCCAGCGCCAGCGTCGTCTCGATGAGCACGACCCCGACGACCATCCCGATCACCGCACGACGCGCCGCCGTGGCGTTCTTTGCCGAGAACAACTTCTGGTACATCCCGCTCTCACCCAGCAGCAGGAGGAACGTGGGCAGGGACACCCCCACCACCCAAAGCAGGTTGTGACCGCCGAGAATGGTCATGTGGTCGGCCGGCAGCCGGTCGATGACCGCGCCGAGCCCGCCGGCCTCGACGACCATGTAGGGCAGGGTGAACACCACGGCAAGCGTGATGATGATGCCGTTGAACACATCGACCGTGACGATCGAGACCATGCCGGCGAGCGCGGTGAACAGGACGATCGCCGCGGCCGTGATGAGCATGCCCTGCGTCGGGTCGATCGCACCGTCGGTGACGATGGTGAGGATCCAACCGCCGCCCCGGAACTGGTAGGCCGCGATGGTCACGTAGGCCAGGATGACCGCGATGGTGCCGAGTACGCGGGCGGCGCTGTTGTAGCGCTGTTCGAGCAGGTCGGGCACGGTGTACTGCGCAATACGACGCACGCGTCCGGCGATGAAGTAGGCGACGATGAGGCCCATCCATGCCCCGAACGAGAACCACAACTCCGCGATGCCCGTCCGATACGCGAGCCCCGCGCCGCCGAACAGCGAGCCCGAGCCGATCCAGGTACACACCAGCGTCCCGACCAGCATGTACACGGGCACGGCCCGTCCAGCGACCATGAAGTCGTCGTGGCTCTTGACCTTGCGCGAACGCCACAGGCTCACGGCGATGAGGGCGAGCGGGTACGCCAGGACGACGGCGACGAGCAGGTTCATGCGGGGTCTCCGGGTTCAGACGGGTGTGAGCAGTCGCGAGAAGATGGGGAGGGGACGAATGGATGGCAATGCGATGGTCGACGGGAGACCGCTAGGCGAGCCCGGGATCCACAACGACCGCCACATTGTGCCGACAGCCGGTACAGTGCACTTCCCGGGTGTACATGCCGTCGCGAGACTCGGGCGGACCGAGCAGGAGTGCCCCGTCGCACCGCGGGCAGGCCACCGGGGCCTGCGGATCGGCGAGCATGCCGTGGATCCTCAGCGTGTCCTGCCAGGAGTACTGGGCCGCCGCCGGCTGTCGCCGATCGGCGGGGGCGCGGCGCTCACCTCCGTCACCCCGATCCGCTCGGCGGCGCTGGTATTCGACGGCCAGCTCGAACAACTCCTGACGCTCGCGTCGCCGATCGATTCCGCTGCGCCGATCGACGGCCGATCGGCGATCTGGGAGGAAGCGCGGGACACCCGGCTCACCGCCGTGCGAGTGCTCCTCCGTCACACCCGTCTCGCCCGAACTGGGTCGTATTGCATGGCACAACGGTAGCGCGCAGACACGCGGGTGGCCAGCCACGCAGGCCCGCCTGGGGAGGGCACGGAGCGGGTGCGGGCTCGCTGCGGCAGCACGGGTCGGCGGTGCACAGTCCGGCTATCCGGGCCACGTGCGCTCGTCGATCACCTCGTCGTCGACGGTAACGACGCGCATCGTGATGCCGTCGCGTCCCACCTCGAAGACACAGTAGTGATGCCGGTCGGCGAAGTGGACCGAGTAGGGGTTCTGCCGCTTCGCATCCGCGGTCTTGCCGTACATGCCCGCACCGCCCCCGCCGCAGGTCACGGCGGTCATGCCGCCGGGCAACTCCGATCGCTCGTATACATGGTCGTGTCCCGCGATGATTGCCGTGCCACCGTGGCGGGTCAAGATGGGAAGCACCGTCTCACGGGTCTCCCGGGCCGGACGCTCTGCCGGATGACCGTCAGTCGTGAGCCTGCCGTGTCCGGCCGAGGACCAACCCGGATAGTGCGTCAACAGGAACGTGAACTTCGCGTCCGACGCTACGAGAGTGGTGTCGAGCCAGCGCGCATTCTCGCTCTCCTTCGACCAGTCTTGGCCGCCGTCGATCCCGATCAACAGCACGTCGCCGAACCGCTGTGCCCAGTTGCGGGCCCCGCCGTCGGCCGACGGTCCCGTGAACAGGGCGTCGTACAACGGAGCGTCGGCTTCGTGGTTCCCGATCACCGGATAGAACGGGACCGAGCCAAGCAGTCCCGCCGCCGGACGCCAGAACTGGGCCTCCCACTCCCAGTCGCGCCTTCCCGATGTGACGAGATCGCCGAGGTGCAGGACGAGCTCCGGGTGGTGTCGGGCGATGGCTGCCGCGACCGCCTGCCACTGCGCGACGTTGGTGCGACTGTCACCCACGACAACGAAGGTGGTCACCGCCGACGGCTCGATCGGTGTCGGAACCGGCGCGCCGACGGTGAATCCGTCCCGCTCGGCGACGACGATGTAGGATCCGTCGTCGTCCCGTGACATCCGGGGGACACGGAGCCGATGGAGCAGGCCGCGCTCGGTGGTACCGACCCGTCGCATGAGGCCCCCGTCGTCGTGCGATGCGCCATCGCGCGTGTGATAGACCGACATGCGGGCTGGCATGTTCGTGCGGCTCGATACCGTGAAGGTGCTGTCATCGAAGGCACCGAGCACCGGGCCGATACTGAACCCGATCTCACTGCTCTGGCGCAGCACCAGTGCGATAGTCGGGTCGAAGGGAACGGTGTCCTGCCGCGAGCCGTTCCACACCGCCATCTCGACGCGGAGCACGTTGTCTTCGTGGCGGAGCAGTCCGGCGTCGACATCGGGCAATGCCGCAAAGATCATGCTGTCCAGCGGTAGCGGGGGCTCCTCCCCGTTGAGCAGAACGCGGAGCTCCCGAAGGACGTCACGTTGATCGTGATACAACGCAAGCGATGGTGGCGGCACGGCGCCGATGACCGAGTATGCGGCAGCGGTCATCGTGAACGGCAGCTCGATGGTGACTCGCGTCTGCGTGCGAGGCAGGAGGCTGGGGGCATCGGGCGAGAAGGTGGCTCCATCATCGATGCTGTACGACGGCACGGCACCGCTGAGCAGGTTGGGGGCATCACGCCACGCGGTGTCCTGTGCCGACAGCAGGGTCGTGCCGAGGCAGCATGCGGCGATGGTGATCGTGAGATGCGATGGCGTGTGAGACATGGGGTGCTTTCTCTCGTAGACGTCGGAGCCGGGTATGCGCCTGCAGTGCGTGCGATTATGCCCGGATCGGGTCGCCCGGCGCAAGCCGACCGAGCATCGCCGTTTCCTCTCGGCGTTAGTGCGGTTGCCCGGGGGATCTGTCCGGAGCTAGGTCGCTCCCATCCAGGGATCGAGGGGTGGGACGGATTCCAGGAGCTGCACCGTATAGGGGTGCTGTGGGCGAGCAAAGATCTCGTCGCGCGGACCCAGCTCTACGATCCGTCCCTGATACATCACCGCCACGCGCTCGGCG
>JBDHDN010000339.1:0-5852 GCA_039591485.1 Gemmatimonadota bacterium | reverse complement strand
GACACCGGACGAGGCGGTCGCCCTTGCCAACAACACGACCTACGGCCTCGCCGCGAGCGTCTGGTCCGAGAACATCAGCCTCGCCCTTGACATCGCGCCACGGATCAAGGCCGGCGTGGTGTGGGTGAATGCATCCAACCTGTTTGATGCAGCATCGGGGTTCGGAGGCTACCGTGAGTCAGGGTTCGGTCGCGAGGGGGGCCGGGAAGGGATGTGGGAGTACCTGCATCCCAACTGGGATCTGGAGGAGGCTCCGGCTGTCGCAGCGGACGACCGTGAGGACGCCGCCGTGCCCGTGCAGGGCGGTAGGATCGACCGGACCTACAAGCAATACATCGGTGGGCGCCAAGTGCGCCCCGATTCGGGCTACGCGCACGCGGTGACGGGTGTCAACGAAGAGGTCATTGCTCACGTGGCCGATGGTAACCGCAAGGACATCCGCAACGCGGTCGAGGCCGCGCACGCCGCGGCAGGCTGGGGACGGCGGAGCGGGCACGAGCGTGCCCAGATTCTCTACTATTTGGCCGAGAACCTCGATCAGCGGCGTGAGGAATACGCGCGACACGTATCGCTTGCGACGGGATGGTCGACGACGCGAGCGGCACGGGAAATCGAGGCGATCGTCGCCCGCTTCTTCACCTACGCCGCTTGGGCCGACAAGCACGATGGTGCCGTGCATGACGTCCCGCTCCGCGGGATCACCATCGCCATGCACGAGCCGATCGGCGTGGTGGGCGTGCTCGCACCAGAGGACTCACCACTGCTCGGGCTCGTCTCAGCAATCGCGCCGTTGGTCGCGTCGGGCAACACGGTTGTCGCAGTGCCCAGCGCGCGGTACCCGACTCCGGCCTGCGAGCTCGCAACCTTACTGCATGCGTCAGATGTCCCCGGCGGAGTGGTGAACCTCGTCACGGGCGATCGCACGGTGCTCGGCGAGGTACTGGCGGGCCATTTGGACGTGGACGGCCTGTGGTACTTTGGTGATTCGGACGGCGCTCGGGCGGTCGAGTTTGCGTCCGCCGGGAACTTGAAACGCACCTGGACCGTCACCCGCCGCCGAGACTGGCTCGACTCGGTCCAGGGCGAAGGACCGGAGTACCTCCGTCAGGCGTCACAGGTCAAGAACGTGTGGATCCCCTACGGCGCGTGAGCAGCCAGCCACGCTGATGGACACGATGCCCACAGGAGGCGCGGTGGCGGACGACGCGGTGAGCAGCTGCGAGTTCCGGGTACGATACGGCGAGACGGACCAAATGGGCGTCGTGCATGCGGGAGGCTGGGGTAAGCTACCGAGAGCTCGAGGAGCAGGGGCTCAAGCTGCCGGTCGTCGAAGCCTGTGTGCGCTATCGGCAACCCGCCCGCTACGACGATCCGATCCGGGTACGCTGCTGGGTGCGGGATATCCGGAGCCGGCAGGTGTCGTTCGGATATGCAGTCGAGCGCGCCGACACCGGCGCGCTGCTCGCGACCGCGCACACGTCCCTCATCGCGGTAGATTCGAGGCATGCGCTCACGACGATTCCGCCTGCCATCCGCGCCCGACTCGTCGCGACCCCCGATCCGGTACGCCTTTAGCCTGGTCGGTGCCCTCCTGGCCCTGGCAGCATCGCCGCTGACCGGCCAGGACGAAGCCGTCGTCGACGAGCTCGCTGCCGTGCTCGCGGCAGAGGACGCCCGGCGCTTCGATGCTGCCTTGTTCGACGGCGCCGTCCGCGCACCGGAGGCCATCGTCCGGCGGAAGGCGGGTCTCGCGCTTGGACGTATTGGCGACGAGCGTGGCCTGCCGCTGCTGCTCGAGCTGCTCGTCGACCCGGACAGCACCGTCCGGCGGGATGCGGCGTTCGCGCTCGGACTCACTGCGGCGCGTGGGGCCGTCGGACCGTTGCAGCAGGAGGTTCAGAGCGCGACCGCGGGGGGGGCAGTCGAGCCAGGAATCGAGGCGGTTACGGCGCTCTCACGAATCGCCGGCCCCGACGCCGCTGCCGTGATTGCCGACCTGATCGCCCAGTCGATGGGACCGCTCATGGGCGGGGAGGAGCCTTCCCTGGCTTTACGGGCGGTCGAAGAGAGCTGGCGGCTCGGACCGGATGCCCCCATCACGAGCCTCACCCAACTTGCCGGCGCACCCACGACGAGCGCGCGGCGCGCAGCGGTGTTCGCACTCGGGCGGCTCAGAGCGGCGCAAGGAGCGAGCACGTTCCTCAATGCCGCAAACGACCAGGACGCCACGGTACGTCGTTACGCCGTGCGCACTCTCACTGCAGGCTTCGCAGACTCCGCTGGGCTCGAGCGGGGAGCCACGGCGGCCGTGGTCAGCCGCCTGACCGAGGATGAGGATCCCCGCGTACGGATTCAGGCACTCCGCGCCCTCGGCAGCTATCGCGACTCCACACTGGCCGGCGCAGCGGCCGATCGGATGGCCGATGCGGACGTGAACGTGCGCGTGGAGGCGTTGGCCGCACTCGGCCAGCTCGGGGGTGAGACGGCGGCTCGCACGCTCGCACAGCGGAGCACCGACCAGCAGTTCGCCATCGGCCGGGAGGCGCTGCTCGGGCTGGTGCGGGTCGACCGCACGAGCGGCATTCGCAAGGCCGCTGCGTGGCTCACGAGCCCGGACTGGCGCCGCCGGATGGTCGGAGCCGAGTCCCTGGGCATCCTTGGCGGCGACACGGCGCTCACCTGGGCTGAAGACCTGCTGGGTGAATCGGACGGCCGCATCGCCGCGCAAGCCTATGCCGCGCTGATCGAGCGCGATTCGGTCTCGGCACTTGACTACGCGCGAGAGTTGCTGCGCAACCAGGACCCCGTCGTGCGAACCCTTGCTGCCCAGCAGCTGCAGGGGGCACCGACCATTGCCGACATCCCGCTGCTCACGGAGGCGTACCTGCGGTCAGAGGGCGATCCGATCCCCGACGCCGCCAGCGCCATCGTGGAAACGCTTGGTGTACTCGCCGCGCTTGGCCCGTCACAAGCGTTTGCCGTCGAGGAACAGTTTTTGAGTCGCGTGCCGACATGCGACGACTATCTGGTTCGCCGAGCCGCAGAGGAGCATCTCCCGGCCGCGACCGGCCGATGGGGGCCTGCGTTCCCCATGGAGACAGGCCGGCAACTCGAGGACTACCGGGACATCGTGCGGCGGCTGCTCCTGCCGGCGGAGCGCGAGGGCCGAAACCCCGCCCTTGTACTCGAAACCGACCAGGGCGATATCGTGATCAGCCTGTTCGCCGGAGACGCGCCGCTGACAGTGAACGCGCTGCTCGAGCTGGTCGATCGGGGCTACTTCACGGGTCATCGCTGGCACCGGGTGGTGCCGGACTTCGTCATCCAGGACGGCGACCCGCGCGGGGATGGGTGGGGCGGGCCCGGGTTTTCGGTGCGGGACGAGATCAACCGGCAGCGCTACGCGCGCGGGACCGTCGGCATGGCGCTCTCGGGTCCCGATACGGGCGGAAGCCAGTTCTTCGTGACAGTTGCACCGCAACCCCACCTCGACGGCACCTACACGGTGATCGGCACGGTCGGCGAAGGGCTGGAGGCGGTCGATCTCACCACGCTGGGTGATCGCATCCGCAGAGTCCGGAGGCAGTAGCAGTGTCCAGCCGCGGCGCGCTGTTCGGCATCTTACTGGGATGCCTCGGGACAGCCCCGGGGGCGGCACAGCTCGGCTACTTCGGCCAGAACAAGGTTCAGTATCGCGATTTCGAGTGGCAGGTGCTCCGCGGCGAGCACGTCGATCTCTATTTCTACCCCGAGGAGGCTGAGCTCGCTGCCCTCGCGCTCACGTACGCGGAGGAGAGCTTTCGGGTGCTCGAGCGCAAGTTCGGTCATACGCCGCATCGGCGCGTGCCGCTGATCATCTACGCACTACACCAGGACTTCGAGCAGACCAACATCCTGCCGTTCATTCCGCCCGAGGGCATCCTCGGGGTCACAGAATTCCTCAAGCGGCGCATTGCGGTCCCCTTCCGCGGGAATTATGCCGAGTTCCGGCACACGCTGCGGCACGAGCTGGTCCACGCATTCCAGCTCAGCATCGTGATGGAAGTGCGCACGCGATTCCCGCGGTCCCGACTGCCGCCCGTCCCACTCTGGTGGTCGGAGGGCTTGGCCGAATTCTGGTCGGGCGGGCAGGATGCACTGGACGAGACGGTGATGTTGGATCTCATGACGTCGGGGCGGATGCCCCGGCTGCGCGAGTTGGAATACGTGATTGGCGGAGTCGTCTACCCCATCGGCGGCGAGATCCATCATTGGCTCGCCAACCAGTACGGTGAGTGGCGGGTGCAGACGCTGTACCGCGAGCTATGGAAGTACCGGAGTTTTCAAGAGGCCCTCGCGGCCGTCTACGGGGTGCCGATCGAGCAGCTCGAGCACGACCTGCACTACTACCTCCAGCGGACCTACTTGCCCGAAGTCGCGGACCGCAAGCCGCTCGACGTTTCAGCGGGCCTCCTGGCGTCGGTCGCCGTCAAGCCTGTCGCGTACCGCCTGCCGGACGATTCCGTGACGCGCTACCTGTTCCTCTCGCCGTCTACGGGATACATGAACATCTACTCGGGACGCTGGGATGCTCCCGAGTCCCGAACGGTGATGGTGAAGGGCGAGCGTTCTGCGGAGTTTGAGTCGTTTCATGCCTCAGCCTCCCGACTGGACGTGCATGAGGGGGTCGCGGCGTTCTCGTCACGGTACCTGGAACGCGATGCTCTCTTCCTGCTCGATCTCGGTCGGCGGCGCGTGGTCGGCCGCTACCAGTTCGACGAGTTGTCCTCGATCCTGTCGCCGGCCTGGGCACCGGATGGTCGCAGTATCGTGTTCAGCGGCCTGACCGCGTCGGGATACTCCGACCTCTACCGGCTGTGGCTCGACAACGGGCTGCTTGAACGCCTCACGGACGATCGCTATCAAGACATCGATCCGTCGTTCAGTCCCGACGGCACCCAGCTCGTGTTCGCCTCCGACCGAACCGCGCTGGGACCGGTCGGCGCGGTGAACCTCTTCGTGATGGACGCCGCAGGCGGACGACCGCACCATCTCACCTACGGTCCCTGGCAGGACGTCAATCCGCGCTGGGCGCCCGACGGGTTCGTGTACTTCGTGTCGGACCGATTCGGCAACGTCGACGCATTTCGGGTGGACAGCACCGGATCGGGGCAACGCCTCACCAGCACGCTGACGGCGGTCTACGACCCTCAGTGGATCCCCGAAGAGAACGCAATGGTGTTCGCGGGGTGGCACGATCTCACGTTCAAGATCTACCGTACCCGTCTGGACAGTGCCGCCCTCGCCGAGCAGCCACGGATCGCCCTCGGGGAGGACCTGACTGCGCTGCGGTGGGTCTGGCCGGAGCTACGCGACCCAGAGTACTCCCCGGCCGATGCGCGTCCGTACGAGCCGGGGCTTCGCCTGGACTTCGTCTTGGGCGATGCTCTCATCGCCCCCGGGATCGGGACGGCACAGGGGTTCGTCGCCCAGTTCTCCGACCTGCTCAGCGATCACCTCGCATACGCCACACTCGGGTCGTTCTCGGGCGGCGATTTCGGGAGCGTGTTCGACAACATCAACGGCTCACTGTTCTACCTGAACCGGACCAGCCGGCTCAACTGGGGAGTCGGTGCCTTCCGGCTCAAGGGCCTGTTCCGGACGGCGGATCTCTCGACCCTCTATCAGGAGACGTCATACGGCGGCTTCGGTGAGGTGCGCTGGCCGTTCTCCCGGTACAAGCGCGTCGTCGGACAGGTTCGGGTGGAGTATTCCGATCGTTTCGACTTCGGCTCGATCATCGACGATGGCCAGGAGCGCGTCGGTTGCCTGGTGTCGAACTACCTCAGTTACGTGCATGACAATGCGTTGTG
>JBDHDN010000338.1:0-4593 GCA_039591485.1 Gemmatimonadota bacterium | reverse complement strand
CCCGCTCTTCGCGCGAGCCGGACCGTTCCTGCTCCACAACGTGGACGTCCTGTCGCGTATTCCGCTCGACACGCTGCTCCAGATGCACCGTAACGGCTGCGGGCAAGCGGGGAACCGGTTGCTCGCGACGGTGGCGGTGCAGGCGCGGGACTCGAGGCGACGTCTCCTCTTCGACAGGCAGGGGCTTCTCGGCTGGGAGAACCGGGGGCACGACGGCACGGTGGTCGCCACCGAGCACGCACGAGATCCGGAAGGACCACTCGAGCGGTGGTCCTTCACCGGGATTCACGTTATTGAGCCGCGCATGCTCGGGCTGTGCGACAGGACCGGCGTCTTCTCGATTATCGCATGGTACCTCGATCTCGTTCGCCGAGGCTACAGGATCGCCGCGGCCGACATGTCGGCCCACGAGTGGATCGACGTCGGCACACCCGAGCGACTCAGCGAGGCCCGTCGCCGAAACACCGACCGCACCTGATCCACGCGCTTTGAGGCCGGGCCCGATCAGCCGTTGGTGGGCGCCTCCGACGGCTCGATCATCTCGCGCACCCAGGAGTACACGGCGGCGGCGGACGGCAGCCCCAACGTGCCGGCAGCGAGTGCGACGACCTGATACAAGGCTGCGGGCTCGATTCCCATTGCGAGCGCCTTCCGGACGCTGGCGTGCACGGCTCCTTCGCGCATCGCACCAATCGCTACCGCGAGCTTCAGGAGCCGACCGGTCCGCTCGTCGAGAGGGCCTTCCCGTCCCTCGTCGGCAATGAGCTCCCACGCCTGCTCCAGCTTGGGGTACTGCTGTACGAACTGCCGGTGCAGGTCAGGAGGCGTGGGCATGCGAGACATGTCTCGCTCCTTTCTCAAATACGCCGGTCGCGGCTGCCGCGTTCATCACGAGCTCCTCCCCCTGGTAACCCGTCGTCTGCGGTGCGCGGTGCCACTCACACTCGGCAGTAATCGGGTCGCCAGTTTGCGATCAGGCGCTTGATCGTCTCCGGATCGTCGATCCGCTCGTCGAACACCCGCCGCACGAGTCCCTGCAGCTCGCCATCGCTGGCGAAGCGCAACGCCACCAACTGACGAGTGGTCAGCTCGGGGATTCGCGCTCGGAGATCCGGGTCCAGAAGCTCCTGCAGCCGCAGCCGCTCCTCGAGCCGGATCACGCGATCCTGCACACCAGTGGCGAAAGTGCGGGCGTACCAGTACAGGATGAGTAACGCGATTGCCGTCAGCCCGTGGATGAGTCTCCCCACCGTGAAGCCCCCGAGCAATTGGATCACGGCGTACACCAGGTTGACGACGAACAGGGCAGCAGCCACCAAGTGGTACAGCGGTACGAACCGGCGATGTGTCGCGTAGGTCTGCTCGGCGGGCTCAGCCATCGGACTCTCCAGAGGAATGTTGTCCTTTCAGGTTCAGCGCAGGCGGACGAGGAAGCCGCCGCCAGCCACATCCGGGCACCACTCGGCGACGAGCATCGCGAGGTCGTCGCGCAGACAGCGACGCACCGCCGGTGCCAGGACGGGCCGACCGGCTGAGCCGCGACCACGACCCGTGACAATCTGGATCACGCCACCGGGTGTCCGGCGCTGCCATGATGTCACGAAGTTGGAGACCGCGCTCCTGACCTCATTGCCCCGGAAGCCATGTAGGTCGAGTACCGCCATCGGACGAGCATCCAGCAGATCGAGCTCGGATTGGTCTCGCGACGAGGGTCGGCGGCGGCTGCGGCGGGCCATCGAGGACAGCGTCAGTCGGTAGGGGCGCGAGCCTCGCCCGTGAACGGAATCTCACGAGACATCGCCCCAACCTCGGATTCAGAGCCGCCGAAGGGTGGCATGCCAAAGGCGATCCAGAGCAGGAGAATCAACAGCACCACGCCGGCGACACCCACGATGAGCTTCCACACCGGTCTCGTCCCTGCCCGTGTTGGCGTCGGCACCAGGACGGATCCGACGCGACGGCGCCGCGGTCGGGGTCCGCGATGATGCGGTTCGGGATCCAAGAACGTCGGACGCTTCGATGACATGGCAGGCCGATCCGGTACGTCGACCGACTTGCCACCCGAATCAGCCACCGGCTCGGGTGGGGCAGATGCCGCCTCTGTGGTCGGCGTGTGCCGCCCGCTTCCCGTCGCCGGTGGCGTGGCCCCCTGGTCCGTCATCATATGGCCCGGCACAATCAGGAGGTCGTCTGGCCCGATCGATGATTCCGCCTCGGCGCCCGGCAGCTCCTTCGGCGGTGGAGCCTGGTCTTCAGACGCATCGGGTCCTTCGTCGTGCGGGGCGAGGGACTCGGCGCCGTAGGGCTCCGAGCGAAACTCCAATTCATCATCCCACGAGGCTGCATGCAGCACAGGTCCCGGCAGACCGAGCTCGTCCGCATCCGCAGCGCCTTTCTCTTCCGCGGACGGTTCCGGCTCTGACGAAGGCTCTTCGTCGGCGACCGGTGGAGCTTCGATCCCCGGGGGCAAGTCGGCATCGGGCTCGAGTTCGACGATGTCCGGCCGCGTCGGAGCGATCGACGGCTCGGGAAGGGCCTCCGGCTCGGCGGCCTCGAGGCGTTCAGCCAGCTCAAGCAGCATCAGCATTGCCGGCAACAACTCGACCTCGGAGCGACTGGACAGACGCTCGAGTGACCCGTGCGTGTCCGCGAGCCGGAAGCGGTCCGCCCACTCGACCATCACTTCGCGGCCGGCCTCGATGTGGCCGTGGTCCACCATGATTCCCGCGAGCCTGCGGTAGACGTGTGTGCGCTCAGGCATCACCCGCAGCACTTTCGCACAGATCGCCTTGGCGCTGCTCGCCGATCCATGCGCCGCGTAGATCTTGCCGACCTGCTCGTAGAGCGACACCGCGGCCCTGGGATTGTCGAGCTTGAGATAGAGGTCGCCCGCCTTGACGTAGAGTGGCAACTCCTGCAGGAACTCCGGCTTTCCCTCGACGCTCGTCAGGATGTGCCGGTACATGGCCAGCGCTTCGCGAAACCGGCCCTGGCGCTCCAGTTCGCGCGCTTCGTGCTTGAGGTTGTCGGAATCCACCGAACCATCCTTCAACGGGGGGTCGCTCCCGGCAGGGCGCCGCTGTAGCCGTGTCCAAACCTAGGTGTTCGACCGGTTGCGGCAAGGTGGGGAACCGGCTTGATGGCACCAGCGGTCCCTCGGGCCTCTGCTGTCGCGACGTCCCTCGACGGTGGTCGAGCGGTGATCGCTCACGGAATGGCGAACGTCGCCGAGCGGGCCTGGAGCTCCAGACTGGGCAGCGGTGCGACCTCGACCAGCAGCCGCCGCGCGACACGGGTCAAGAAGCCCGGGCGTCGCGTTTCCACGGTTTCGACGTCCTCGCCCTTCAACCACGCAAACACCTCGTCCACGTCCTGATCGGACAGGGTCCGCGCTCGGACGACGGCGCGGTAGTAGAAGCGTCCATGATCGTCCGACGCCAAGTGCACCCTCCACGGCCCCGCAAGTCGGCGCTCGAGCGCGGCCCGGTCGGCCACGATCTCGGTGCCGTCGGGATCCTCGAGCACGTACCGTGCTCGCACCGGATCGTACAGGACGACCCGCTCCCATACAGCGCGCGCTACCGTTCGGTCCCAGAGGGAGCGGGGCTGGCGCAACTCGACACGAAACTCGACATACAGGGGGAAACCGGACTCCATCGCGCCGATGAAGCGATCGTCAGTGAGCACATCCACCGCCGTCACCACCACGGCCGGCGTGCTGTCCCCGGAGAGAGTGAGGTGAAGTCCTGGCGCCGACTGCCCCTCGAGTCCGTGGGAGAAGCCCATCGCGCAGGCAGCGGCAAGGAGGGCAAGTCGCACGATCAGAAACGCTGCTTGATGCGTAGGGTCCAGCGCAGGGACTCGCCATCCTTGAGCGCCTTCGCCGCATACAGGGCAAACGTGCCGATCTCGATCCCCGCGCCGACATCGACGCTCAAGGAGCCCATCGGCTCCGACGCCAGCCAGCCCGCCCCGGCATTGGAGAACAGCACCAGCGTGGGACCTCGAAACCACAACCAGTCGTGCCAGTCGCCGTCGCCCACATCATCGAGCGCTCGGCCGGTGTCCTGGGGCTCGCCTCCGAACCAATCAAGTCCGAAGCCGCCGCGGAACTCCGCTTGGAGCAGCAGGACATGATCGCAGAGTCCCGTCTGCGCGGGATCACCAAGATCGTTGCAGTTCAAGGCTCGGAACGCATATCCGTTGAGTGGGTCCGGTCCGCCGAGCGAGTAGCGCCGCTGGATCGGCAGCGGATCACCGCCGATTGCCCCGGCCCACAGCCCGCGCAACTTGAGTTGCCCGCGGCGCCCCACCCGCTGATACAGACGGGCGTCCACCGACATGCGGTCGTAGGCATAGGCATCGAGCGGAAGTGGATCCCGCACCGACGGGGGCAGAACCTGGGGAGACAATTCGTCCCCGATCCCCCGATCCCAACTCAACCGCAGGAACGCGCCGGATCCAGCGGCTCTGCGGGACGGTCGTGTGTCGTACTCCACACTCGCGGCCAGCAATGTGTACTTCCCGTCGTCAATAGCCGGGTTGGGACGCCACGGCTCACTGTTGCGGAATAGCGTCCACGGATCCCGCTCG
>JBDHDN010000337.1:0-4598 GCA_039591485.1 Gemmatimonadota bacterium | reverse complement strand
CAGCTTGCTCGAGGCGTACTCGGCGAACACGTCGAGGTAGACCCGGTGCGTCAGTCGCCGCGAGTACTCCAGGCCGACCGCGATACCCGTTTCATCGGTGTGGAGATGCGAGGCGGCGCCCACGAACAGCCCCGCGTGGTTGGCGTGCTCCTCGTGCGCCCGCTCCTCGCCGCGGTCGCCGTGCTCCTGACCTGTCAGTGTCGCAGCTAGGAGCACGCTACACGCGATCACGCACCTTGCGAGCCGTCCGTTTACCATCGTTCTCCTCCGATTGCCAACCGTCGCCGCTAGAAGGAGCCCGCCCCGACCTCGAAGACGTACGTCAAGTTGCTGATGTCCCAGAAGCCGCGGTTCTTGATTCCGGCCCGAAAGCCCCAGTAGTCGGTGAACACCGACAGGAACTTGAGCGGCGTGTGGGCCATGTTGACGCGGAACTTGAGCCCGGTCTCGAACACGAAGTCCCACTCGCGCGTGCTGACACCCAAGCTGTCCACCTCTTCGTCCTGCTCTGCGCCCGCGGCCAGGTACGTGTCCATCCAGCGCGAGGCCGATGGGGTGTACATCAGCATCCAGCCGAAGTCGCGCAGCTTCTCGTCCTTGAGGTACATCCGATGGACGATGTACCCCCCGGTCATCGGGTCGGTGAGGTGCTTCACGATAAGAAACGGGAAGACAAACGAAAAACCAAGGTCGCCGTCGGCCCGGAAAGCGATCGACAGCGACTTGAGCGCGGTGCCTTCGGTGACGAAATCACCCCAGGCCTTGGTACTGGTGAGCTCGTCGGTCTCGGGCCAGTCGGGCACGGCGTGTCCCGCGATGATGTGGTGCAGGCCCTGGTCGTCGCCCGCGATATCGGCCGGTGGCAGCGGGCGCAGCTCGTAGACGGCGCTCTCGACGTCCCCGAGCTTCCGTTCGAATTCTGCCCTGAGTGGGCTGTCGTCCGGGAGCGGCGGGATCACCCGGTGCTCCGGCCGCCGGACCTTCGCCATCCACGACTCGAACTTGCCCGTTGCCATGAGCCCGGTCGCCATGTTGTCGCGGACACCCCAGGCGTCGTTGATGCGGACGTTCACGTCATACCCCGGCGTGAAGTAGCCGTCGCCGTTCTTGTCGGTGGCGATGCCGTGCTTGCCCTCCTCCACCAGCAGGTGCATGGGGAAGTCGGTGAATTCGTCCGTCTCGACCACGTTCCAGAACCACTGCAGGCCGTGCGCCTTCGCCGTCGAACGGGTGATCAGTATGACCTGGTTCTCCTCGGGGCACGCCGGCGCGTACTCGCGAAACGGCTCATAGGTGTCCGGCAGCACGACCAGCTTGAACGAGGTCGCCTCGAGGTCGTGCGGATGGGCACCCAGGCCCACCTCGTCGGCGAAGTAGGCGAAGATCCCGAGCGTGATTGCGGCGACGTTGCCGAGGTCGACGTCCCCCGTGCCCTGACCTCCCGGACCGGGAAGATAGGCGGGTCCTTCGGCCTCGGGCCGCGAGAGGATCTCGTCGAATTGGTAGTAGACCACCGGCTTGTCCACGAACGGCTCACCCGGGATGATCTCGGGAATCCGGATGTCGGGGCCGTCGCGCCGTCGCATGGAGGGCTCATCGGGAGAGAACCAGTAGACAGGGGCTGCGTAGGCTGCGAGCCGCTCCAGGGACATCCGCCGTTCCGGTCCCCACCAGATCACGCCGGGGACCTGGGAGTAGTCGCATGCCTCTTGGACGGTCGGCGCCGATAGTGGAATTACACGCGCGGCCGCGTCCAGCGTGCCGAATTCAGACCAGCCCATACCGGTCACTGGGGTGGCTGACTCCGCAGTGTCCATGAGCTGCGAACTGCGCAACTGCGCTGTAGCAGGACGCGGCAGCGCAGTGACGGCGAATAGTGCCGTCATGAGTACTCGGACCTTCAGGTCACGCATTGGGCCTCCGTCGTCAAAGCCTGGTCTCTACACTGCGACTGCAGTTGCCGCTTCGCTTCCGGGGAGTTGGGCGAGAGCATCCAACGAACCGCAGAGACCGGAGCTGAATCACGTTAGTTCACGGACCGTGCCTGGCGAGCCCTGGCTCTCGCGCGACCGTAAGTCCATGCTCGACATCTTATTGGTACTGCAGGAGCGCAAGCGATCTGAGCGGTGACGGCGCGAAATATCGCGAAGCGCGGGATGTCGTGGGGCCGGAGGGAGTCATGAGCTTGGCCGGTGGGTACCGACGTGGGGGAGCATCGATGCGAGAGCCGCGCCGCGCCCCCCCACACGGATAGGCTACTGCAGCACCGGGATCGACGCCGCGAGGTCGAAAGCTACGACAGCGTCGAGCTTGTTCTCGAGCTGGTAGAACCGCGCCACCTTCACTGCCGGAAGCACGGCGAGGAACCTGGGGACGTACTTCCGCAACACCTCGAGTTTGGCTTGCTGAATGTTGAGGTGCTCCTCGAGCATCTTCTGCGCGTAGTCGTCGTCGACCGAGCCGTACTTGTCGGCGTAGCCCATGATCAGCTCGACCTGCCGATCGCCGATCGGCGCCAGCTCGGCACGATACTCGCGATAGACGGGCCAGAACGCCTTGGCCTGTTCATCGGTTAGCTCCATGCCTGCGGTGACCAGCGCCTGGCGCTCGGTCTGGATCTGCTGGCGGGTCAGCTCGATCTCGCTCCGCACCTGTGCCGCCGCCGGGGCGGAGAACACCGCTCCGGCCGCCACGGCCGCGAGGGCGATCCCTGTCAAAGTCTTCATCGTGCACTCCTGTGATGTCGGTTGTCGAAGGGTCACGCAAGGTAGTGACGACGAGGCCGATCCGGGAGGCTTGGCATGGGTGGAGGGTGACGAGTGCCGGGCGCTCCAGCTCGTCACCCTGCACGCTGCACCCTTCACTCTTCACCTTCTGTGCGTCAGAAGTCGTAGCGCAGCACCAGCTTGACGCTTCCCGCGTTCACCCTGTTCTCGAAGTCCCGCTGGTCGAAGCGCTGGAAGCTCGTCTCGAGCCCCAGGCTCAGATCGTTGCGACCCGTGTAGAACACGCCAAGCCCGAACAGTGTCTGGCGGCCGGCGATGTCGTCGCCGCGGTCGTTCTCGGACTGGTAGAGCACGGATCCCACGAAGCCGATCGGGACGTTGGTGCCGGGGTTGAGATCCACACTGACGGTGCCGCCGAGGCTGAACTGGCTCGTATTGCGCTTACCGCTCTCGTCCTCGAAGAACCGTGTCGCCGGGCCGTACTCGACGGTCCCCGTGATGCCGATCCACGGTGCAAAGGCATACGCCGTCCTGAGTCCCCCAACGAGCCGCCAGTTGTCGCCCTTGGCCAGGAGGCCCGTGGTGCTGTCGATCGTTCCACTATCGATGACGTCGTACACGAACTGGAGCGGGCTGATGGCATACAGCGAATTGGAACGCGTTTCGGCCAGCGCGGAAAGGAGGAACTTCTCTTTCTCGACGAGCCGGAAGCTCGCCCCGAACGTGCCGCCATACACGGCCGAGGCACCCTCGGCCAGCAGGGCCACGTGGTTGGTGCCGACCCGCGCCGCACCGGTGAAGCTCGCTCGCAACACGAGCCACCGCACGATCTGCTGCTGATAGGCGAGACCGAGTTGGAGAAAAGCGATGTTCCCACTGAGTGATCCGATCTGGTCACCGTCGAGGTTGTAGATGGGCACCTGCATGTCGAGTGCGCGCCCGGCGCCAACCGTCGTGCGGATGTACGTGCCCAGAAACGGATCGCCCATGTTGCTCGAGGGAATGAAGCTGTGACCGCCGAAGGTGCGACGGTTGGGGCGGTCCTGGGCGGCAGTCGGCTGCGCTATGGCCAGCAGCACCGTGCCGAGGATGAGCATCCCTGGAGTGAATCGAAGCGCGCGTCGCATGCGTGGTTCCTTCAGGAGCGGAAGTGGTCGAGGTGTCCGGTGGGAAGAGTGGCGGACGGAGGGGGAAAGGGGAAGGGTAAGAGAGCAGCGGCCACGTGTGCGAGCGGCGAGTACCTGTGGGCCCCACGACACCTGGTTCCCGACCCCGTTGCCGGCGGCATAGATTTGCTGCCATGTCGACCATGCATCTCGCGCCGCGGCCAGTCCGGCGCAGCTGCCGCCCATGACGCTCATCGGTACCCTATGGCTCCTCTGCGCGGGCATCGCCATTGCGCTCGCGGCAATGGAACTGCTGATCGCCTTCCGTTTGCGCACGTGCAGGGTGCACGTGCCGTTCGCAGCGATGGCCGCGTTGGCCGCCGCTGCGGCCGTGACGGAGCTTGCCTCGTACAGTGCTACCAGCGTGTCGGAGCTCGGGTCGTGGATCAAGGCCACGGTTGGATTCCAAATCCTGTGGTGGATGGCCTCCGTGTGGTTTTTCACCGAGTACGCCGCTGTCAAGAGGCGCTGGATTCCGGCAGCACTCATTGGGCTACTCGCTCTCTGTCTCGTCATTCACGTGGTGTCCCCAGCGGGCATCACGCACGGAGCGGCAAACGAGCTGCGTGAGCTTGCACTCCCGTGGGGTGAGTCGATCGCATTGCTTGTGGGCCCAGCTACCCCGCTGGCCATCGTGGCCCAGCTCACCGTCGCCCTACTACTGGTCGGAGCGGTGGCACTCGTCGGATTGTTCGCGCATCGTGGC
>JBDHDN010000336.1:0-4626 GCA_039591485.1 Gemmatimonadota bacterium | reverse complement strand
CGAGGAGGGGCTCCGGCCCCGGGTGCCGGTATTCGCGGTTCAGGTGCATCAGCTCCGTCCGGGTGACGTCGAGCCCGTTCGCGCGGAGTACGTGGAGCTGGATCGCGGTATCCGGGACGTGCTTGTCCTTGACCGAGCTCGACGCCTTCACTTCGATCAGATTGAAGCCATCGCCGTTCCGCTCGAGGACGTCGACCGCGACGAACACGCCGTCCAACACGAACGACGCCTCGAAGACGGCCGGCGCGCCGGCGTCGAGTGCGGCCTGGGTGGCCGCGACGCGCTCGGGCACCGCGTCGTAGGGGAGGTCGATCAGTACACCGCCCGGAAACTCCTCCCGGGCGAGGGCGCCGACCTGGTTCCCCTGATCGAACAGATCCTGCAGCGCGTCGGAGATCACCAGCTCCGGTGCATCGGGCTCGTGGATCTCCCACCAGAGCTTGTTGTAGCACTCCCAGCCGGACACGAATCGGCTCTTGGAGTGTCCGCGCCGTCTCGTCCGTTCCGTCATCGTTCCGCCACCTCGCCCTTGCTCGGTCGATTCTAGCTATGCGGGGCCGGCTCCGGCCAGTCGAGAGCCTGCTCCCGTCGTGGCTCCGCTCAGTCGCGCACGGGTGCCTGCGGACGGCGCCGGCTCGGGTGAGACGGCAGCGCTTCCGCATCCTCCAGCACGCTGAGGTGCACCACGCGGTCCTCGGCGACCAGCGCCGCGCCGGTCACGCCGGGCCCGGTGAGCCGCGCTTCCCGGCCGAGCCCCACGGCCGGGTACCACTCGGTCTCGAGCTCGCGCATCGCGGCGAGGAACGCGTGCACGTCGTCTGTGCCGGTGCGCCAGCGCGGCGTGGCACCGAGGTCGATCGCGTCGACGGCGTGGCTGAGCACGAGCTTGCGGAGCGTCTGGGCGAAAGCCGTCGGGCTGTCCATGAGCTCGAGCCCGCCGATGCGCCCTGCGGTCATGAAGACGGCGCCCACCTGATTCGGTGCCGGGACGAGCCGCTCCTCGTCCCGCGCCATGCGCCGGCGGTGCCGGGCGAAGATCGCCTCCTGCGCGCCGGTGTCCGACCGCGCGTCCATACTCGCCGCCTTGGCCTCGATGTGGTCCCATACGTCCAGCTGGTCGCCGGCCCGAGAGCCGTCGCGCAGTGTCTCCCGCACGCGCCGCATCTTGCGGGCGCGGCCGTCCTTGTTCATCAGCCAGTCGGTGTCGCGGAAGTGCCGAGACCGGTACTGCCAGCGCCCGGCCTCGACGCACGACACCGGCACGGCGATGGTCTGCGCGGCCGGCACCAGCACCGTGACGTTGAGGACGCGGTTCTGCTTGGCGCCGATCAGCTCTTCGCCGTCCAGCAGGAGCACCGGCCGGGCTCCGCGGTTGGTGACCGTGAGCGTCGGCACGGAGCCGCCCTCGGAGACCTCGCTGATCTCGAGCGTCTCCCCGGTGAACGCCTCACGGGCCAGGTCGTACCACGGCTCCGCGGGCGCCTGGGTCAGCAGGGGATAGACGGTGAGCAGCTCGCCCTCGACGGGCGGGCCCAGCTCCAGCCCCTCCAGCGTTGCACGGATGAGATCCACACGGCCTCCCGGTTGGTGACGGCAGCAAGGTACGGGAGGGGTGTGACACTGCGGGGGCGTCCACGGCGCTCCGTGCACCGTGCAAGGGATTTCGGGCTGGCTCCGGCAAACCGTGCACCTTGTGCGCCGTGCGGGCGGCGATGTCTCACCCAGCCTCCATTCTCGAGCAACTCCCCCTGTGGAGGCCGACCGTCCCATGGCGCCGACCCGGCCCGACCCTAGATTCTCTCCCATGTCCAAGGCTGCCCGCTGGCTCGATCTCATTGCCTTTCTGCTGCAGCACCGCTTCCCCGTCACGCGCGGGCAGATCTTCCAGAGCGTCGAGGGCTACGGGCTGAAGGGCCGCGATCCCGAGGCCATACCGGCCGGCAGTACCGAGCTCGAGACGGCGCGCCGCAAGTTCGAGCGGGACAAGGACGAGTTGCGCGCCCTCGGGATCGACGTCGAAGCCCTCGCGTTCGCCGACCGCGCGGCAGACGAGGCGTCGACCGGCTACCGCCTCCGCACACAAGGGATCTACCTGCCGTACCTGGAGCTCGAAGACGCTGACGTTCCACCGGAACGGCCGTACCCGGCGCTCCGGCGCGTCGCGCTCTCGCAGCAAGAGCTGGGCGTGCTCGATCGCGCGACGCAGCGCCTCGCACAGCATCCTGCGACACCGCTCCGGGTCGCGGCGCAGTCCGCGCGGCGGAAGCTCGCCTTCGATCTCCCGCTCACCGTCCAGCGCATCGAGCGCGTGCTCGGCGAGTCGGGGCGCGAGGAGCCGAACGGCGCGCTGGAAGTCCTGCAGCAGGCGGTGGCGCGACGAATACGCGTGACGTGTCGCTACTACTCGATCGGTCGCGACGTCGAGGAGGAGCGTACCCTCGAGCCGTACGGTCTGTTCTTCAGCTGGGGGCACTGGTACTGCGTGGCGAGTGACGCGGGGGTGGCGACGCCCAAGGTGTTCCGGGTGGATCGCTTCACCCAGCCCAGGCTCGTCACGGGCAAGGATGCCGTGCACGACGGCCCGCCGGCAGGCTTCGCCATCGCCGACTATCGGGCGCGCTCCGCCTGGGAGCTGTCCGATGCGCCACCCGAGCCGGTCGTGGTGCGCTTCGGGTTTCCCGACGCGCGCTGGGTCGTGGCCCAGGGCGTGGGCGACGTGCGCGAGCCGTACACCGACGACGGCGGGGCGGTCGTCGCCTTCAGCGTGCGCGATCGCCATCCGTTCCTGCGGTGGCTGCTCACCTTCGGCGACCGCGCGGCGGTCCAGGAGCCGGAGGCAATGGCCGCTCAACTCGCCGCGCTGCGCGATCGCGTCGCGGGGCTCTACGCCGACGATGCCTGAGTCCGCCGAGTCGCAGCTCAACCGTATCGTCCAGCTCGTGGCCGATCTCTCGCAGGCAGCGCGGGGTGGCGCACCGCCGCCGACCCTCGACGCGCTGGCCGCGCGGTACGGCACGAGGCCGTCGATCATCATGCGGGACATCCGGGTCTTGACCGAGGTGGGTGACGACGCGGACGACACGTGGCTCTCGTCCCTCACGGTCGAGCAGGAGGGAGACCGCGTGACGATCGAGAGCCTGGGCCCCTATCGCCGCCCGATCCGCCTCTCGCTCGACGAGCTGGTGGCACTCCAGGCCGCCGTCGCGACCGAGCGCGACGAGCCGTCGCCTCTCGCGCGGCAGTTTGCCGCGCTCTCCGGCGTCGTGCACGAGGGCGGGCAGGCGATCAGTGCGATGCCGGGAGCCGGACATCTCGAGGCCGTCATGGTGAGCCGGGCCGAGCACGCGATGCGTGAGCGCCGCGTGCTGCGTATGAGCTATCTGGGCGATGGTGCCGAGCGGCCGACGGAACGGCAGGTGGAGGTCCACGACGCCGTCGCGGCGATCGGGCGGCACTACATCGTCGCGTGGTGCCGGCGTGCCCAGGACTGGCGCCGCTTCCGCGCCGATCGCGTTGTCGAGGCCGAGTTGCTCGACGAGCACTTTGTGTGGCGGCCGGATGCGCCGCTGATCGAGGATCGCTCCGATCTGTTCCAGCCGCCGGACGATGGGACGGACGAGGTGCGGGTGCGATTCTCGCCACGGATCGCGCGGTGGCTCGCCGAGCGGTATCCCCGAGCCGAGGCGCAACCCGACGGCGGGCTGGTGGTGACGTTTACGGCGGCGAGCGTCGACTGGCTCGTCCGACACGTGCTGCAGTACGGGGAGGAGGCGGAGGTGTTGGAGCCGGCGACGTATCGCCACGCCATCCGCAGCAGGATCGCTCGCGACTAGGCTGCCCGCCCCGTCGGTCCCTCTCAACAGGTCAACGACGTACCACGTCTCGCCAGCAGGGCTGTTCGCTCGGGCTGACCCGGAGGGAACCGCCCGGCACCCCGTTCCGGTGCTCGTGCACTGGTGATGCCGACTCCGACTCGAAGCGCCGGCGCTTTCCAGTCGCCACGGGCGCCGCAATCCCGAGCAGTATTCTTGTTGTCCATCGAGGCGAGCTGTCCCACCTTGTGCGGCAACTGAAGCGCCGTCGCCGGCCTCCCCTTCGGCCACGCCGCCGAGTGACGTTTCTCCCCCCTGTGGACGCCACGACCGACGCGACCGTCGCCACGCCGACGGATGCTCGCTGCAATCTGCCGAGAGGAGGGAGAGATGCTCGCCCGTCGCGCCGGCCGGCTTGCCGCTCTTGCCGGACTCGTGTTCGTCGCCACCTGTGATGTGGACTCGGCTGCGCCGCCGATTGACACGCCGCCACCCGGCAATGCGATCGTGGATGCGGCCCACAACGCGGCCGCGAACCCCCACTTCTACTTCCTGCCTCCGATGGTAGCCGCACCCGCGTTCACCGGGACCTTCGACCCGTCACTCGCGCCTGTCGTGCAGATCTGTGCCTTGAGCGGAACGGCGTGTGCCGAACCGCCGGTTGCCGAGTTCACGATGACCACGGGTCCCGGCTCGGAAACCGTGCGGCTCGTCGAGGCGGAGGAACACTACATCGTCAACTGGCACACCAACCAGTTCACTCTCGACGCGTCGCTGACGTACCGCATCCGTGTTCTGGTCGAGGGAACGGAGC
>JBDHDN010000335.1:0-7722 GCA_039591485.1 Gemmatimonadota bacterium | reverse complement strand
GACCGTAGGCGCGGTGCGGCATGAAGTTACGGACGTAGAGGTACTCCGCATCCCGGACCGTCCGCACGAGATCGAAGCGCTCGTCCATCCGGCCGCGATAGGCATAGACATGGTCTCTCGGGGGATCCCGATAGGCGCCGAGAAACGCCGAGCCCTGCATGTAATCCGGCGGCTGGATACCCGCGAGGCTCAGCACCGTCTTGGGGAAATCGACGAACGACACCAGCCGATCGGTCCGGGCAACGTCGGGGGCCAGATCCCGGTACTTCGGAGGCACGTAGACGATCAGCGGCACGTGCAGTCCGGACTCGAACATGAACCGCTTCGATCGTCCGAGCACACCACCGTGATCGCTGAAGTAGAACACGACGGTATTCTCGGCCTCCCCTGCCGCCTCCAGATCGTCCAGCACCTCTCCCACCATCGCGTCCAGCTTCGTGACTTGGTCGTAGTAGTGCGCCCAATCGGTCTTGATCGCCTCGGTCGGCGGATGATAGGGGGGGATGCGCATCGCTTCCGGGTCGTGGGTCAGGGTGTCGATCGGATCGTGCAGGCTGCTCTCGTGGGTGACGGTGAAGTTCCTGACGTGGAAGAACGGCTGACCCGGATTTCTCGTCCGGTAGGAGGCGGTTTCGCTCGATTCCACCCACGCCTGGGGGCGATCGACCGTGTTGTAGTCCTTCTTTCTGTTGTTCGTCGTGTGGTAGCCTACCTCGCGCAGGTACTCCGGAAAGAACCGGATCGTTTCCGGGATGGGGTAGCTACTGCGCATGTGCTCGGTACCCGCGGCATTGGCATAGAGGCCGGTGATCAACGTGAACCGGGAGGGCGCGCAGACCGGCGTGGTCGCAAAGGCGTTCTCGTAGACTGTGCCGCGCTCCGCGAGCCGGTCGAGATTCGGCGTGTCGGCGCGCGAATCGCCGTAGGCGCCCAGGAACGGGCCGTTGTCCTCGCTGGTGATCCAAAGGATGTTGGGTCGCTCGGCGGCTCGATCCGACGTGCCGGTTAACGCCCCCACCGTGACGACAGCCAGGGCAGCAGCTCCTCTGCCCACAAGCATCAAGGAGCCAACGGCGACGCCGTGGCCGTCATGCCGCAGGGGGATCACTCGACACCCCAGTGGAGGTGCTTCTTGTGCATGATCGCGCTGTGCGCCATGAGTCGGAGAGCGTTGATCCGGATGAACCCCTGTGCGTCCTCCTGGTTGAAGCCCCCTTCAATGTGCATGCTCGACAACTCCCGATCGTAGAGGGATGACGAGCACTCCCGTGCAACAGCCATCACGTTGCCCTTGTAGAGCTTCAGGAACACCGTTCCGTCGATCACCTCCTGGCTCTTGTCCACCGCCGCCATGAGGAAGTCCATCTCCGGGCTGAACCAGAAGCCGTTGTAGATCAGCTCGGACAGCTTCGCGGTGAGCATGTTCCTGAGCTTCATGACCTCGCGGTCCATTGCGATGCCCTCGATGTCGAGATGGGCGGTATGGAGGATCATGCCGCCGGGTGTCTCGTAGATGCCGCGCGACTTGATCCCGACGAAGCGATTCTCGACCATGTCCACCCGTCCGATACCGTGCAGGCTGCCCAGCGTATTCAGATACTGGAACAATTCCAATGGCCGGGTGTGCATCGTGCCGTCGTCGAGGTTCTCGACCCTGGTGGGCACGCCGTCCTTGAAGCTGATCGCGATCCGGCCCGGTGTGTCTGGAGCCCGTTCGGGTGGGGTCGTGCGGGAGTAGACGTCCTCACCTGCCACGTGCTCGGGGTCCTCCAGCACGCCGGCTTCGTGTGAGATGTGGAGGAGGTTGTCGTCTTCACTGAACGGCTTCGCAGCCGTCGCGGTCACGTCGATCCCGTGTTCCTGGGCAAACGCGATCAACTCCTGCCGACCCTTGAAGCGCGCGAGGAACTCCTGGTCCTTCCAGGGAGCCAGCACCTTGATCGTGGGATGCAGTGCGTAGTAGGCCAGCTCGAAGCGGACCTGGTCGTTGCCTTTGCCCGTCGCACCGTGTGCCACATACTGGGCGTTTTCCTCGATGGCAAGCTGGATCTGTCGCTTCGCGATGAGCGGCCGTGCGAGCGCCGTGCCGAGGAGATAGCGGCCCTCATACATCGCGTTCGCCTTGAAGGCGGGGAAGATGAAGTCGGTGACGAACTCCTCCTTCAGGTCTTCCACCCGTACCTTGCTGGCCCCTGAGCGCAGCGCCTTCTCCCTGGCCGCGTCGAAGTCGTCCCGCTGTCCGACGTCCGCAATGTAGGCGATCACATCGTAGCCGCGGATCGTCAGCCACGTGAGGATAACCGACGTGTCCAGGCCGCCGCTGTAGGCGAGAATCACGCGTTCGGACATGGGGATGCTCCCGGGAATCGACGATCGGTCGTGAGCTACAGATATGCACTCCGTTGCACCGTGAGGGAAGCGGAGCGAAGCACGACCGACCGTTGGCGCATGCACCCGACGAACGGTGACTGCAGCTGACCGGGCACGGGCAGTCGCGTGTTCTACCTCCCTGCGATCCTACCGTCCTACAGCTTTCCGCAGCGCCTCCATCAGGATCGGCGCCACCTCGGAGCCGACGCTGTTCACCTCGCCGTACTGCTTTTCTTCGCGGCCATAGGCGAACGGTGCCGCGTCGTCCCACTGCCGCTTGGGAATGATGTAGCCGACCTCGTCGTTGGCCAGGCCGAAGATCAAGGCCTTCGCGCCCGGGAGAATCACCATTACAGGGGGTTCCGTCGGGGCGTCGGGGAAGTCGGCATGCGGCTCGGGCGGTGACTGGTACTGGCCGTACACCAGCTCGGGATACAGCTCGCCGGGAATACCCGCCATGTGCAGCTCGCCGGCCCGGATGTACGCGACCTCGGTCGCGAGCGCGATGTCGCCCTCGACTTGCTGGACCGGAAGAAGTGCACCGGCGCTGTCCGCACGACCGATCCAGGCGAAGGCATCGCGGGTCAGCACGCCGATGGCGCGACCCTGACGATAGCCCTGATTGGCAAGCGGGACGAAGACGGTCACCGCATTGGCTGTGAGCGGCGACAGGGACACCGGCTCGGCCGCGGCAAGGGCCTCGTCGAACGTGCGGGCGACCGCCCCCCCGTAGGCCTCGGCGAAGGCGAAGGTCCCGTCTTCTAGGAGCGTCCCATCCGGCGTGCGAAACTCCGACGGGTTCGACATCAGCCCGCCGACTGCCCCAGTGAAGTACGCGACCGGGACGCCCCAGCGGGATTCCAGCGCGGCGATCGTGTAGTGCGGGAAGTCGGCGGTGACGAGCGGATTTTCCGCTCCCAGGCTCTCGGGATGGTTGCTGAACTGCACCAGAAGGCCGAGGGGGGCGCCGTCGACGGTCGTGAAGCGGACGGCACGGAGGATCGGGTCCTTGACAATCGGGAGGCGCGAATCGACCACTAGCTCCGATGCCTCGGCCGTGCCGTACGCGGCATGCGCCGGCGTCAGAACCGTCTCTGCCGCCGCCACGGCTTCGACGATTTGCTCCACGACGAATTCGACGTACGCCGGGTCCACGCCTGACTCGAGCTGGGAGGGTCCCCACAGACCGATGACATCCGGTCCCTCGTGGTTGTGGGTGCTGGAGACGAGCACGTGGTGGTACTCCGGAAGCCGCGCGCGTACCCGCATCACGGCCGGTCTCTGCAGGCCGACGAGATCGACCGATACCAGCGCCACCTTGCGCTCACCCTCACGGAGCACGACCGCTCGGGCCCACAGGCTGTCGTGCACCCCGGTTGCACGGCGATTGTTGTCGTAGCCGGCCATCCAGACGACGTGCCGATCGAGATCGGGCGTAATATTCGCCTTGCCGAATCCCACCTCGATGTCGCCCGTCTGCAATGATGGCATCCCCGCGAGTAGCGACGCACCCACGATGATCGCGAGCCGAACCATGGTCATGCTCCCATCGACGTTGGTTGCTGCCAGTATGACGGCTGGGCGCCGCGCTTGTCCAGCACCCTCCGCGCTGCACCGATTGGCCCTGCTGTCCGAGTACACGCGGGCTCGTGCGTATAGCTTCCATAGATCAAGGAGAGTCGCTCAATGACTACGCTGCGTAGACTCGTCTTCTCGTTCGGCCTGCTGCTGGTGACGGCATCACTCGCGGGCTGCGCCACGGATACGTCACCCGCCGCGTCGGTCATGACGGTGAACGGCCCGATCGCGCCCGCCGAGATGGGGGCCACGTTGCCGCACGAGCACGTATTGGTCGACTTCGCTGGAGCGGAACTCGCGAGCCCGGAGCGCTACGATCGTGACTCCGTCCTCCAGACGGTACTGCCGTACCTGCAACACGTGCGTGCACTCGGCGCACGGACCTTGCTCGACGCCACGCCCACGTACCTCGGGCGCGATCCGCTGCTGCTCCGGGGCCTCGCGGACGCCACCGGGATGCATCTGCTCGTGAGCACGGGCTACTATGGTGCGCTCGAGGATCGGTACCTGCCGCCGCACGCCTTCACCGACTCAGCCGACTCGCTGGCGGCTCGATGGATCGGCGAGTGGGAGATGGGAATCGACGGGACTGGCATTCGGCCCGGATTCATCAAGATCGGCGTCGAGCCCGGTCCGCTGTCCGATATCGACCGCAAGTTGATCGGCACCCACCTACGCACAGGCCTCACGATCGCGGCCCATACGGGGCTTGCGGGCCCTGCCCTCGAGCAGTTGGCCGTGCTCGACGCGGAGGGTGTCGATCGGAGTGCGTGGATCTGGGTCCACGCCCAGGCCGAGGCGGATTCGACCGTCGTCGTCCGAGCGGCGCGGAGCGGTGCGTGGATCTCGCTCGACGGGCTCGCACCCGAGAACATTGAGCGGTACGTCGAGCAGCTCGCCTACTTGAAGGCGGCGAACGTGCTCGATCGTGTGCTCCTCTCGCACGACGCCGGCTGGTACCACGTGGGCGAGCCGGGCGGGGGGACGTTCCGCTCGTACGAGACGCTGTTCACGGAGCTGCTGCCCGCTCTCGCGGAGGCCGCGTTCACGGACGACGAGATCCGCCAACTGACCGCCGTCAATCCTGCGGAGGCCTTTGCCGTCCGCGTCCGGGCCCGCACGCCGTAGCATTGAGGTGTGCCGGCGGGGGCAGGTGCCCACACCGCGCCGTGGGATATGCGTCGTGTGCGTGCGCCCGATGGACGACTCAACGACTCAGGCACATACTTGAGTGAGGTTGAACCGTTTGCTTTTCTGCACGCCAATCGGAGACGAGTCATGAATGCGAGAGCGCTGTGGTGGTTGGTGCCGGCCACGCTGGTCGCGGTTGTCGCCTGTGCTCGGCAGGACGCCGAGGGATGGCGGCCGCTGTTCGACGGCGAAAGCTTGTCGGGATGGCACGGGTACAACGGAGCGAGTCTGGCAGCCTGGACGGTCGAGGACGGTACGATCAAGTCGGTCGGGACCGAGGGCAATTACGGCAGCGACATGCGCGCCGATCTCGTGACCGATGAGGAGTTCACGGACTTCGAGTTGCGTCTCGAGTGGAAGGCCAGCGAGGGCGGCAACAGCGGCATCATGTACGGTGTCATCGAGGACGAGCGGTACGATGCCGCGTGGAAGACGGGCCCGGAGTACCAGCTCGTGGACGACGTCGGCTTCCCGGAGCCATTGGAGGAGTGGCAGAAGACTGCCGCAAACTACGCGATGCACTCGGCTGCGGCTGACAAACCCCTGAATCCGGTGGGAGAGTGGAACGCCAGCCGGATTGTCGTCCATGGCGATCACGTAGAGCACTGGCTGAACGGGGTGCAGGTCCTGGAATTCCGTCGGTGGACCGCCGAGTGGGACAGCCTCAAGAATGCCGGAAAGTGGCTGGATGCGCCCGACTACGGCAGTGCCATGACGGGGCACATCGTGATCCAGGACCACGGCAGCGTGTTCTGGTTTCGTAATGTGAGGATCCGCGAGATCGACGGCGAGTAGCGACATACCTCGAGGATCTCGGCCGAGCGGGTTGGGGCCTCACCATCCATGAGCGCAGACGTGCAGGCGTTCATCGCTGCTCTGCCGATCGTACTCGCAGCCGCACTGCTGGTGGGGTTCCGTGTGCCGGCGAAGCACGCGATGCCCCTCGTGCTTGTTGCGACGGCTGCGGTGGCCTGGCGTGTTTGGCGTGTCGATGTGACTACCATCGCCGCGTCCAGCATCCAGGGGCTGTTCGTCACCTTCGATATCCTGCTCATCATCTTCGGGGCGCTCTTGCTGCTCAAGAGCCTCGAGCACTCCGGGGGGGCGGCGGCGATCCGTCGCAGTTTCCACGCCGTGAGCGACGACCGTCGCGTACAGGTGGTCATCGTCGCATGGCTGTTTGGGTCGTTCATCGAGGGCACCGCAGGATTCGGCACGCCGGCGGCCATTGCCGGTCCGCTGCTCGTCGCGCTCGGGTTCCCGGCTGCCGCCGCTGTCATGATCGGCATGATGATCCAGAGCACGGCCGTCACGTTCGGTGCGGTCGGCACCCCCATTCTCATCGGCGTCCGGGAAGGACTTGCCAGCCCTGAAGTGACGGCACAACTCCAGGCGGTGGGGCTCACTCTCGACGCGCACGTGCGCACCATCGCGATCCATGCCGCCTGGCTGCACGGCGTCACCGGCACCCTCATGCCCACGCTGATGGTCGTGATGATGACCCGGTTCTTCGGCGCGAACTCTCCCGTTCGCGCTGTTCGGTGGCTTGGCATTCACCATCCCCTACACCCTGACGGGTGTCATCCTGGGGCCGGAGTTTCCCACGCTGTTCGGCGCTGCAATCGGCCTGATGCTGGTGACCACGGCCGCTCGGCGCGGCTTCCTACGCCCGCGTGACACCTGGGACTTTGCACCTCCCGACAGCTGGCCGCGGCCCTGGTTCGGGGCAGACGCCGCCCGGGTCGAGGAGCCGGACGGGACGCCCCGTGTCGGGACGGCGGTCGCTTGGGCACCATACGCACTGCTGGCGGGTCTGCTGATCGTGACCCGACTGCCGCAGTTGCCGTTTGGGGGATACCTGCAATCGGTGCGCATCCAGTGGACGGATATCTTGACCACCGGGATCTCCGGTGCGACGCCGCCCCTGTCCCTCCCTGCGACCATGCTCGTTGCGGCGGTCGTCATGACGTGGATCACGCACCGCATGGGCAGCCGCCAGATCGTCGGTGCCGTGCGCGACGCAACCCGCGTGACGCTCTCGGCGGGGTTCGTGCTCCTGTTCACCGTCCCGATAGTGCGCATCTACATCAACTCCGGGGCGAACATGTCGGCGCTGGTGACCGGCACACCGCTTCCGTCGATGCCGATCGCCATGGCCTCGTGGGTGGCGCAGCACGTAGGACCGGTGTGGCCGCTCTTCGCGCCCAGTGTCGGCGCACTCGGTGCGTTCATCGCCGGGAGCAACACGGTGAGCAATCTCATGTTTGCTCTGTTGCAGCACGGGGTCGCGACGCAACTGGCGATCAGCAGCGCCGTGGTCGTTGGATTACAGGCGGTCGGTGCGGCCGCGGGAAACATGATCGCGATCCACAACGTCGTGGCGGCATCGGCGACGGTGGGTCTCCTGGGACAGGAGGGGGCCACGCTCCGCAAGACGGTCCTACCGACGATGTACTATGTGCTGGTGGTTGGGGTGCTTGGCTTGATCGCTATCTACGTTCTCAGTGCAGCACACCCACTGACGGACGCGCCGATGGTCGCGCAGAAGAGTTCGGCATGGTGAGACCGTCTGCCCGAGGTGTA
>JBDHDN010000334.1:0-4639 GCA_039591485.1 Gemmatimonadota bacterium | reverse complement strand
CCCGAACAGGACGAGATCGAAGCTGCCATCCTTCACCTCAGCGGCGAGTGCTCTCGCCACCGGCAGCGGGTCGAGCGGCAACGTCTCGCTGCGAAGCAGCACCCCTCGGTCCGCGCCCATCGCGAGTGCGGTTCGGATGGTCTCCTGTGCCGCATCCGGCCCGACCGAGATCACCACGACCTCACCCGCGCCCGCAGCTTCCTTCAGCTTCAGCGCTTCCTCGACCGCATACTCGTCGTAGGGATTGAGGACGAACTTGACACCACTCCCGTCGATCGCGCTGCCGTCGGCGCCGATCTTGATGCGGGCTTCCGAATCGGGCACCCGCTTTACACAAACCGCCAGCTTCACGGTAACCCCTTGTTGGACTGTAGGTTAGCGGATCGCGCCCGCAACCGGTGGCGCGTGGTGAACCTACTCGCTGGGCGGTGGGCCCGCAACGATCACAGCCACCGCTTGCGCCGGAACAACGCAAGCAGCAGCACACCGACGGCGATCATCACCCCCCAGACGTACCAGTACCCGTGTTCCCAATGCAACTCGGGCATATTGTCGAAATTCATGCCGTACACGCCCGCAATGAACGTCAGGGGGATGAATATCGTCGCGATCACCGTCAGCACCTTCATGACCTCGTTCATCCGGTTGCTGACGTTCGTGAGATAGATATCCATCAGGCCGCCGACCATCTCCCGGTACGTCTCGACGATGTCGACCACGCGAACGACGTGATCGTAGGCGTCGCGCAGGTACACCAACGTCGCCTTCTTGATCAGCGGCGAGCCGCCGCGGAGCATGACGTTCACCACGTCCCGCAGCGGCCAGATCGCGCGCCGTACCTGGATCATGGCACGCTTGATGTCTTGGATCTCTTGCAGGGTTCTCGACGTCGGATGAGCCATCGCCTCCTGTTCGAGATCCTCCGCCAGGTCACCGAACCGCTCGAGCACGGTGAAGTAGTTGTCGACGATGACGTCCATGAGCGCGTAGGCCAGGTAATCCGCCCCGTGCTTCCGCACGCGGCCACGGTTCTCCCGCAGGCGCTGGCGCACCGGGTCGAAGACATCACCCGGGTCCTCAAGGAACGTGATCACCCAGTTGCTGCCGAGGATGATGCTGACCTGCTCACTGTCGATCTCGACCGCACCGTCGTCGGCGTCCGGAACCGGTCGCTCGTACAGCATGCGCAGGATGATGTACAGATGCTCGCCGTAATCCTCGAGCTTGGGGCGCTGCTCCGTGTTGGCGACGTCTTCGAGCAGCAGCGGATGGAGCCTGAACTGCGAGCCGATCTGCTCGATGAGCCTCGGGTCGTGCACCCCCTCGACGTTGATCCAGCAGACACCCCTACCGTGGCGCTCTGCACACTCGGACACGTCGACGATGTCGCGCTCGACCGCCTGCTCGGCATCGTACTCGATCATGGTCACGCGCACCGGGTGCCGGTCGAGATCGCCGACGTGGACCACCGTCCCGGGGACCATGCCCGCCTTTCGAGCGATGCCCTGCGCAAGCTTCTGCATTTCCGCCTCCGACGGTACCGTCCGGACTACTCCGGATCCGTGAATGCAACCGCGCGGTGTGTACCGTCGCAGAAGGGCTTCGTCTGGGATGCACCGCAGCGGCAGAGGGTAAAGTTCTCCGTCACTTCGATCGGGTTACCCTCGTGATCGGTGACCGTGCAGGTCCCCGTCACCAGGTAGGGACCGTTCTTGCGAACCTTGATCTTCGTCATGGGTCCTCCTCGCCACCGTGCACACGAAGACCGGTCACGACTTGGCTAACAGGGCCCGTAGCCGGTCGAGCGATAGGGAATTGATGACGTCATCCCGCGTCAGCCCGGCGCGACGCGCCTGGTCGATCCCGAAGCGCATGAGGTCGAGATCGGCCGCACGATGGGCATCCGTGCTGATCACCACGCGCAGTCCGAGTTGTCTCGCACGGATCACGTGCGTGTCCTTGAGGTCGAGGCGATCGGGATGGGCATTCAGTTCGACGACCACGTTGTGCTCGGCCGCCGCCTGCAGCACCGCATCCACGTCGAATTGCATCGGATCCCGGCGGTTGATCAGCCTCCCGGTCGGATGCGCCAGAATGTTCACCTCCGGATGCTCCAGCGCCGCGACGATTCGCGCCGTCTGCTTGGCGGCGGGCAAGTCGAGCAGCGTGTGGACCGACACCAGCACAACGTCGAGCTCCGCAAGGAGCTCGTCCTCGAGATCGAGCGACCCGTCGCGCAGGATGTCGACTTCCATCCCTCGGAGAATATGGATCGCGTCATGGCGGGACCGGATCTCATCCATCTCGGCCCACTGCTGCCGCAGCCGTGCGGCGTCCAAGCCCCCCGTCATAGCGAGGGCCTTGGAGTGGTCCGTAATGGCGAAGTACTCGTAGCCTCGGCTCGCGCAGGCCTCGAGCATCTGCTCGATCGAGTGCTTCCCGTCCGACCACGTGGAATGCATCTGCAGATCGCCACGTATGTCCCCGAGTGTCACGAGGCGGGGGAGCGTCCCGGTCGCAGCCGCGTCGATCTCGCCCCGGTCCTCACGCAATTCGGGGGGGATCCACGCCAGGCCCAGGACTTCGTAGACGTCCTCCTCCTCACGCCCGGCCACGGGCGTCCGGTCCTCCGCGTCTCGATCATCGTCCGCGCGGAAGACACCGTACTCCGAGACGGTGAGGCCTCGTGCCACGGCGCGCTTGCGCAACCGAACGTTGTGCTCCTTCGAGCCCGTGAAGTACTGGAGCGCGGCACCGTAGCTGGCTGCAGGGAGGACGCGCAAGTCGACCTGTAATCCGGAGCGCAGCACCACGGTGGTCTTCGTGTCACCGGATACCTCCACCCGCTCTACCTGTGGATACGATCGGAACCGCTCCATTACCGACGTCGCGTCCGACGCGATCGCGAGCAGATCGATGTCCCCGATGGTCTCCCGGCGGCGGCGGTAGCTCCCGGCGATTGCGAGACGCTCGACCGCCCCATGCTCCTGTAGATATGCCAAGAGCGGCTCCACATGTTGTTCTGCCTCGCTGAGGCTCATGCGGTCGTGGTGCCGGCGGTAGGCATGGATGCCGTCGAGGATCTTCTGCTGGCTCCGCGCGCCGAACCCGTCGAGCTCGGCCACCGCGCCATCCTCTGCCACGAGCTCAAGGTCGTCGATGCTGCGCACGTCGAGGGCTTCCCAGAGCCGGCGGGCTTTCTTCGGCCCTACCCCAGGCAATCGTGTCAGCTCCACGAGCGAATAGGGGATACGAGCAGACAGCTCGTCGAGCAGCGTGAGCCTCCCCGTCGTCACGAGCTCGCGGATACTCGCGGCCAGGTCCTTTCCGATGCCGGGCAGTTCGGTCAGGTCCGCATCCTGCTGCACCAACAGCCGCAATGCGGTCGTGTGCTCTTCGACGGTGCGGGCGGCGTTCTGGTAGGCACGGATGCGGAAGGGATTCGCCCCCTCGATCTGGAGCAGGACAGCGACGTCTTCGAGCACTCTGGTGATCTCGACGTTCTCCATCTACACCTCCACACCGCGCTCGCCGAGGAGTGCGACGAACTCCGCTTCGGTCAGGACGGTGACTCCGAGCTCACGCGCTCGATCGTACTTGGAGCCGGGGTCCTCCCCGCACACGACGAAGTCGGTCTCCCCACTCACCGACGACACTGCCCGCGCGCCGAGGGACTCGACCAGCTGCTTGGCTTCGCGACGGCTGAACCGCGTGAGACTCCCGGTGAACACAAACGTGAGACCGTCGAGTGCTGCTCCTTGGCGCGGGGCCTCGGACACGACGACGGTGACCTTGTCGAGCAGACGATCGAGGAGTTCGCGGTTCCGCCGGTCCGCCAGGAAACCGGCGATCTGCTCGGCCATCTTGGGCCCGACCCCCCGCACCTCCTCGAGCTCCTCCTGCGATGCATCCTGGAGGCGTTCCATCGATCCGAAGTGACGGGTGAGATCCCGCGCGACGGCCACACCGACCTCGGGGATACCCAGGCCGTAGAGGAAGCGGTGCAGCGCCACCGTCGCAGCCCGGCCGATCCCGTCAACGAGATTACGCGCGGACTTGTCTGCGAAGCCTTCGAGCCCGACCAGCTGCTCGATCGTCAACTCGAAGATGTCGGGCAGCTGCCGCACCAGTCCCTCCGCCACGAGTTGCTTGGCCGTCTCTTCGCCAAGGCCCTCGACGTCGAGCGCACCGCGCGAGGCGAAGTGTTGGATCCTGCCGGCCAGCTGTGCGGGACACTCGAAGCTGTTTGGACAGATCGTGTACGGACCGCGCTCGATGAGCGGCGTGCCACAGGACGGGCAATCTCGCGGCATGCGGAACGGCTCGCCGCGTCCCCGGCCGGACTCATCGACACGCTCCACGACCTGTGGGATGACGTCGCCGGCACGCTGGACGCGAACACGGTCACCCTCGCGCACGTCCTTGCGTGCCACCTCCTCACGGTTGTGGAGGCTGGCCCGTGCCACCGTCACCCCACCGAGTTCCACCGGCCGCAGCATTGCGACGGGGGTGACCACACCGGTGCGACCCACCGACGGTACAATGGCGAGGATTCTGGTGATCTCCTTTCGCGGCGGGAACTTGAAGGCGAATGCCCAGCGGGGGTGGTGCGATGTGGCCCCGACATCCTCGCGGGTCC
>JBDHDN010000333.1:0-7876 GCA_039591485.1 Gemmatimonadota bacterium | reverse complement strand
CTCTCCGGCTGGGGGGCGGCGGAGACGTACGAGGCGGCGCTCGCGGCGGCGGGGGCGCCCACATACGTCATCAGGCCCAGCGGCTTCTACGCGCGGCAGGAAGTGCTCGACGTGCTGGTGGCGCTCCAGGCGATCCACGACCCGCTCGACGACCGCGCGCTGTTCGGGTTCCTGCGCAGCCCGTTCGTCGCCGTGGAGGACCAGACGCTGGTGGCGCTCCGTCGCGACCTCGGCTATCCGCCCCGCTGGCCCGGGCTCGCCAAGGGCGAGCGGCCGACGATCGCGGACGACGACGAGCGGGAGCGACTGGAGCTGGGCGTCCAGCTGCTCGAGGACCACGTCGCCTTGCGCGATCGGGTCGCGGTCGATCGGCTCGTCCGGAGCCTGCTCGACCAGTCGGGGTACGTGGCGCACCTGGGCCTCCTGGGTGCGGAGGGCGAGCGCGCCATTGCCAATGTTCGCAAGCTGCTGCGCATCGCGCGCGGCATGCGGCGCGACGGACTGGCCGAGTTCCTCCAGGTCATGAGTCGGCTCACCGCCGAGGACGAGCAGACCGGGGAGGCGCCGCTCAGGGGCGAGCAGGACGACGTCGTCACCATCTCCACCATCCACTCCGCGAAGGGGCTCGAGTGGCCCGTGGTGTTCTGGTGCGACACGGTGCGCGGGCCGAGCAGGCGGGCGGGCGATCCGCTGCTGGGGCGCGACCGGTTGGTCCTGAAGGAGCCGGGCGTCAAGGCGACCGAGCAGCCGGAGCGGTGGCAGACGCTCAAGGCGGTGATCGACCGCGAGGAGGAGGCCGAGGACCGGCGCCTGTGGTACGTGGTGACCACCCGCGCGCAGGAGCGGCTGATCGTGTCCGGCCTGCCGTTGGGGCTTCGAGCGAAGGTCCGCGAAGGGAAGGGTCTCTCGAGCCCCGCGGCCTTCCTGTGGCAGGTGCTGCCCGAGTTCGACGCGGTGACGGGCGGCACCTTCGCGTACGCGGCTGCGGATGGACGCGAGCACACGGGTGTCGTGCGCGTCGCCGACCCCGGTGCCGCGCCGCTCAACGTGCCCAAGGGCTACCCCGCGCCGGAGCCGATCGGCGAGCCGGCTGCGCTCGCCGGGCCGCTCCCGCCCGTGGCGGTCGTGCCCGGCAATCCGCGCCACTCCGCGAGCGAGATGCTGGCGTTCGCGCGCTGCGCGAGGCGCCACTGGTTCCGGTACGTGGCGGGCCTGCGGGAGCCGCCGGTCGAGCGCGGCGGTGACGAGTTCATCGGTGCCGTGGCGCGCGGCAACATCGTGCACGACGTGTTGCAGCACCTTAGGGAGGAAGACGAGCTCGACGCCCTGCTCGAGGACGCCATCGGTCGCTGGGACGACGCCGCCCCGCCGCCCGAGAGCACGGCGGGCACGCGCTACCGCGAGCACCTGCGGGAAGAGATCGCGCTCGTGAGCGAGCACCCCGAGTACCGCGCCATCGCGGAACTACCCGACACGCGGCGCGAGCTGACGTTCCTGCACGTCGCCGAGGGCGGGCACGTCTATCAGGGGGCGATCGATCTCGCGGCGCACGGAGACGAGGGCTACGTCCTGCTCGACGTGAAGACGCCGCAGTGCGATCGCGCGCAGGCCGAGCGCAAGGCGGCGCAGTACGCCCCACAGCGCGACGTGTACGTGCGGGCGGCGGAGGCGATCGGCGGGCGGCCGGTCGAGCGCTTCGCGTTCCAGTTCTCGCGGGCGGCCGTACAGGTGAGTGAGGCGGTGACCGACGCCGTGCGCGCGGAGATCGCGGCATCGCTCGCCGCCCGCCTCGAGCGCATGGCCCAGGCCGAGCCCGCGCTCACCGAGCACCCCTGGGAGTGCAGGTGGTGCGGGTACCAGCGGGTCGGGTGGTGTCAGGGAGTGAAGGGTGAAGGGTGAAGAGTGCAGGGTGGAAGCGTACGCAGTGGTGCACCTGCTGCAGCGGCTGCGGCAGCTCGCGACGCTCTGACTTCTGTCTCCTCCCGATCAGTCCACGAACAGCGTGTGCTGCGGGCTGCGCTCGCCCCCCGGGCTGCGCCCCTGAAGGATCTCCGCGGTGAGCGTTGGGCGGCTACGTCGGACTCATTCCGCACTTCGCGGCAGTTCTCCTTGGAGCTATCTGCCAGATTGCGGCCACGTGCCGGCCGCCGCTAGGGGGTGGAGAGTGCGCGGCTCCTGTGGCCGCTAACTGCTCACGCCTTGGCACGCTCGCCAGGGGTGGATACAACCTCCGATGGCGAATACTCTAGATCATGGTCGTCCAGACAGAAGAACTGACGAAATGGTACGGCACGTCGCGCGGCATCGACGGGATCAACCTGTCTGTAAGCGAGGGGGAAGTCTTCGGCTTCTTGGGCCCCAACGGCTCGGGCAAGACGACCACCATACGCATCCTGCTCGATTTCATCCGGGCAAGTGCCGGCCGGGCGCGGTTGTTCGGAATGGACGCGCACGCAGACTCGGTCCGGATAAAGTCCCGCATCGGCTATCTCCCCGGCGAATACGGCATGTATGCCTCGATGAGGGCCGTCGACTATCTGCAGTTTCTCGGATCGCTGCGGAGCGACAACGAGCCACCCTTGAGAGACACACTGATCGAACGATTTGGCTTGGATACATCCCGGCGGAGCAAATCCCTCTCTCACGGCACCAAGCAGAAACTGGCCCTGGTACAGGCCTGTATGCACGATCCGGAGCTCTTGATCCTGGATGAACCCACCAGCGGCCTCGATCCGCTGATCCAACAGCAGTTCTATGCATTGGTCTTGGAAATGCAGGAACGCGGCAAAACCATCTTCTTTTCCTCCCATGTCCTCGCAGAGGTGGAGAAGGTGTGCGACCGGGTCGCGATATTGAAGGAAGGCAAGCTCATTGCCCAGCACGAGATCGCCGATCTGAAGAAGCATCGACTGAAGACCATAGAGGTGAGGTTCAGACAGGAGCTGGACGAATCGCTGTTCCAGCTCGAGGGCGTCCGCAAGATCGAAAAGCACGCCCACACCGTCCGCTTGTGGGTCGACGCGAATATCAGCGGTGTGTTGCGGAGACTATCCGACTATCCGGTTGACGACATCTCCTGTCAGGACGCGCGTCTCGAGGACGTCTTCCTGGAGTACTACTCCTGATGCAGGTCTACCTGCGGTACTTGAAGAGTGAGTCTGTCACCACACTGTGGTTTGCACTGTTCCTGTTGGTCTTCGGCTACGCGTTGGCCGTGGTATTCCCATCGATCGGCGAGATCCAGATGGCTCAAGACTATGTCGAGTCATTGCCGCGCTTCATGAAGGCATTGTTGGGCAAGGAGATTCTCGACTTCACCACGGTGGAAGGATTCTTGACCGTGGAGTATTTCAATACGACGTGGCTGGTCGTCATGGGAGTGTTTTCGTGTTTGTTCGCCGGGGCCCTCGTCGCCGAAGAAACGGAAAAGAAGACGCTGGAGATTCTCCTGTCCGCTCCGGTCAGCAGAACGAGCTTCATCGTGGGCAAGTTCGCCGGCTTCTGCACGTTGCTGGCGGTGCTGTCGGGAGTCTCCTTTCTGGGTGTACACCTGGGTGTCGTGCAGACCGGCGAGGCACTCGACCGACGCCTGATGGCCTATATCTTCTTGAGCGGTACGACATGTATAGCGACTGTCGGCGGGGTCGGCTTGTTCTTGTCGTGCCTGTTCAACGAGCAACGTCGGGCCGTCGGTGCGACGATAGCCGTGTTCTTCTCACTGTATTTCTTCAATGTGATCGCGCGGTTGCTGGACCAGTATCCGAGCGTGAAGTATCTGTCGCTCTTTCAATACTACGACGCGAGCGAGATCTTCGGACGACAAGCGATCCATTGGCCGGATATGGCCATCTTGCTCGGCGTGCTCTCCGTCATGTTCGGTGCAGCCATCGTCGCCTTCCGCCGCAAAGACATCTACGTATGACGCCTCCGGAGCAGCGGTGGCCGGAGCCCTGAAGGGCATAGGTCCGGTTCCGCAGGGGCGGGCACGCACCAGGCGTCCGGGGTAACTGGGAGGTTTCCGTTCCCTTTGCGCCGCGCTTCTGAACGCCGCACCTTGGCGACGCGGGGCCGCTCACCCGCCAGGGCAGCTCCCGCGACACGCAGCGACCGGCCGCAACACGATCGAGAGGAACCGAATGAGCAAACGCTGCCGAATCGTTGCCTTGGGGGGAGTGTTGACGCTCGCCATCGGCTGCGGCCAGCGCGAAGGACCCCAGGCCGACCACGCGCTGCGATCTGTCGGCATTCAGGAGCACCCGCCGGCTCCATCTACGCGAGCACCTTTGCCGTGAACGGTCGCGAGCACGTGGTGCGTGAGGGTGACACACTGCGGGTGGTGCCCGGTGACGACGTGCGAGTGCAGGACGTGACGATCTGTGTGGGGCCGTTCTCAGGCGACGGCGGAGAGGCGTGTGTCGATGTCGCTCCGGTGGCCCGTGGTGGGCGAGAGGTCATATCCGAGCACGCGGGGACGCATCAAGTGCCCCTCGCGCCCGGCCTGACGACCATTCCGGGGCCGGACGCATCATGGACGATCCGCGAGAGTTGGAAGGAGGTGGCTGCCGTGTTGAATCACTGGCCACCGACGGAAACGCGGGATCGCACCTGCGCCGAGGGGCGGTGTGAGCGGGACGACCGCATCGCAGCGCCAAGCCGCCGCTTCAGCGTCAGGACGTCAGCGGCCGGAACAGCTCCTCCAACCGCACGGTGAGCGCCTCGTCCGCGCCGGCCGGCTGCCACGTCACCGCGTCCCACTCCACGGCGGGGAACGTGGCCTCGGGCGTCCACACCTCGACGCAGCGCCGGTCGGGATCGACGATCCAGTACGTTGAGACCCCCACCTCCTGATACAACCGCCGCTTGGTGAAGCGGTCCGCCCTCGCGGTGGACGGGCTCAGCACCTCGACCGCGAGCAGCACGGTGTGCATCTGCCGCCAGTCGAGTGTGCGTGCTTGGTCGAGCGGCACCACGAAGACGTCCGGCTGCACCAGCGTGTCGTCACTCCAGGAGATGTCGGCCGGGGAGGTGAAGACCTGACCTACGCCATGGCGCTCAGCGTAGAGGCCCAGCGCGACGGAGAGCCGCTGGACCGCCAGCTGGTGGACGGCCCGGGGCGCCGGCGTCACCAGCAGCTCCCCGTGCACCACCTCGTAGCGCCGCCCGTCGTCAGGGAGCGCGCGCACCATGTCGGCGGTGTAGTACGTGACGGCCATGCCCATAAGCTCGGCTCGGCGGGAAGGGGAAGGCAAGGGGACACGCCGCGCGGTCGGTGACCCCGCCTGTGTGTGCCTAGTCGGGATCACGCTTGCCGGGGCGATTCGCCGCGCGCGCCAGCTTGCGTAGATGAGAGCCGGCGCTCGCCGTCGCTCAGTTGCTCGTCAGGGTCCCGCTGATGACCGGCGCGTCGCGCAGGCGCCGGTGCAGCCCGTCGAAGATCCGACAGGCGGTGCGCTCGAAGTCGTAGTCGCCCACCAGACTGTAGGCGTTCGCGATGTTGAGCAGCGTGTCGCACAGGAGCGATCCCCACCGTTCCGGACTGTCTAGCCACTCGACCGGTGCCAGCGAGATGAACGGGCGGCCATCCGAGATGCCGACCCGCATGACCTCGACCAGCGGGGGCTCGAGATCGCTCGCCGACGGCTCGTCGCACTCCGGCCGCGTGCGCGCCGTGCGCCGCTTGGCGCCCATCACAGCCCCTCGCAGTGTAGGCCGCCGCCGAGCACCGGTCGCGTGTCGTGCGCCGGATCCCCCGCCATCTCTCCCGGCACGGTGGCCGGGACTGCCCGGAACTCACGGATCACCTTGGCCAATTGCATCGCACGCCTCCGCGTCGCGGTTCGGTCGGTCGCCCGGGCGCCGTGGGCTCGGCCGGGCCGGTGGGGATTCCTGACGCATCAAGATCGGGCAGGGGTGTGACATCGCCTGCCGCCCGCCGCGCCGCGCACTACCAGCGGAGGCGCGCGGTCTCCACGCCCGTGCGCTCGAGACCGCGCCGTTTCCCTAAGCGCCCGGGCGGCTTGGAGTTCGGGTCCGACTGTCACAGGACCGTGTTTCCGTTGGGGCCGTTCCGACCGGCCTCGGCCGGACCCGGACGACGACCCGAACCAGGGAACCTCCGTGCAAGTCGAATGGCTGGTCGCGGAGGACGCGTCAGTGAGGCGGTGCCCCAGCTCACTAACTCACCCCAGGCCCTCACTGCAGCGGCCGGAGCGACCTGCCGGAGACGTGTGCAGACCTTCCCTCGTGAAAGGAGGTGATTGAGACGAAAGCGAATGCCATGCTGGCGATCGCGCCGTACTACTGCGGCGCGACGCAGACCTGGGTCTTCGACGACCCGAACGCGGGGCTCGAGCGCGAGCCCTTCGTGGCCGGCGTGCCGGCCATGATCGACCACCTGGTGCGGGACATCCCGAATGCCCGCGACGGGTTCCGGATGATCTTCTCCGCCGTCCCGTTTCCCGGCTACCAGCAGGAAGCGGTCAGGGAGTACGCGGAATCCGGTGGGGCCTGGTACCGCACCGTGGAGCCGCCGCTGCGCGGCTGGCTGTGCCCGGCGCTATTCCGCTACTTCGACCGGGCTCCCGAGCGGCTCTACGTCAGATCCGAGCCGCTCGGCTGAGCGAACTGCCGCGGCCCGCCCGCCGTGCCGCCGCGGCCATCTGGGTCCCAGCCCGGGTCGCGAATCGTGCCGTCCTGCGCGATCCGGGTTGTGCCCCGGCTGAGGGAATCGCCGATCGTGGCGAGGGAAATAGGGCCCCAGTTGCCACGTGATCCGTGCACACATATTATGTGGCCATGAACATCACGCTGGCCATCGATTCGCGCACGGTGGAGCGCGCCCGCAAGGCGGCGGAGAGCATGGGCAAGAGCCTCAATCAGGCAGTGCGCGACTACCTCGAGGAGCTGGCCGGACTCGCGGGCGACGTTGAGCAGGACGTCACGGAGCTCGAGCGACTCTCGGCGGAGTCGGGTGGGCGGTCGGGCGGGCGGCGCATCGGCCGCGACGAGCTGCATGAGCGCCCGTAGCTTTCTCGACACCAACGTCCTGGTCTACACCGACGACCACGACGCCCCCGCCAAGCAGCACCGCGCGCTCGAGCTGGTGGCCGAGTGCCGCCGCCGGCGCAGCGGTGTGGTGTCCGTCCAGGTGCTCCAGGAGTACTTCGTTGCGGCCACCCGCAAGCTCGGCGTCGCGGCCCCACTCGCGCGCCGCAAGGTCCAGCTCTTCGCTCGGCTCGAGCTGATCGTGCCGCGGCTCGACGACGTGCTCGCCGCGATCGACCTGCACCGGCTGCACGACCTCTCGTTCTGGGACGCCATGATCGTCCGCGTTGCCCTCGTCGCCGGCTGCCGGAGGCTGTACTCCGAAGACCTGCAGCACGGCTGGGATGTGGACGGCCTCGAGGTGGTGAATCCATTCGGCGGCGGATGAGAGAGTGCGATTGCCCCGTTGAAAAGCGGGTGGTGTTGAAGTAGCCTGCCGTTCCGCCGCTGAAGCGGCGGCTCGGCATTCACAGTCGCTGAAGCGACCAAGACGTAACGTCCTACCGTCCTACCGCCGTACCGTCCTACCGCCCTCTGTCCCACCCTCTCCCTACCGTAGGCGTGACACCGTAGCGCGCGGCGTCGGGTTGTGGCGCCCGCGCCCGAGCCCGCATCTTGAGGTCACGATGCCCGAACCCTCCGCCCTCGCACGGCCATGACGGCTCCGCGCAGAGACATATCCAGGACCGCCCGGTGGCTCGACCTGATCGCGTTCCTGCTGTACCACCGCTTCCCGGTCGCCCGCGAGCAGATCGTCCGGTCGGTGGCCGGCTACCGTCCCGAGGATGCCGCCGACCCGGATCCCACCACCTGGACCGGGGCGGTGGGTTGA
>JBDHDN010000332.1:0-4648 GCA_039591485.1 Gemmatimonadota bacterium | reverse complement strand
TGTTGGCGCGGGTCCGCGCCATCGTGCGACGCACGCATCCGCCCGTGCCGCTGCCGGATACGCTCAAGTTCGGCGACGTGGCCGTGGATTTCCGACGCTACGAAGCGAGCAACGCTGGACGGCGGGTCGACATGACCCGCAAGGAGTTTGGGGTGCTGCAATACCTCGCCTCCAAACCGGGAGAAGTCGTACGCCGAGACAAGCTGCTCGAAGAGGTGTGGGACTACAAGAACTACCCGACGACGCGTACGGTGGACAACCACGTCCTGTCTCTCCGGACGAAGCTCGAAGCCGAGCCCTCGGCGCCACGGTACCTGATCACGGTGCATGGCGTGGGTTACAAGTTCGTGCCGTGAGGACGGCTGGCAATGCCGCATGACCGTTCCATGACATGCTCGAGACAATCGTGCACAGGAATGTTGCCGAAGAAGTGCAGCGAGTCGGAGGCACGGTGACACTCCGGCCGCCGTGGGGCCCCACGTTGTCGGCGTATCGCAGTCCAATAGCTGGGAGGAAGCGATGAGAACCCTGCTCACTGCAGCGCTGACGGCTGTGCTGCTTCTCGCCGTCGCTGGCCCCGCCGAGGCACAGACCGGCCACGACCTGTTCCAGCAGGCGCTGGTAAAGGAGCGGGCGGATGGGGACCTCAGGGGCGCGATCGCCATTTACGTGCGGATCGCACGGGAGTTCACTGCAAATCGCACCCTAGCGGCGAAGGCGCTGGTCCAGCTCGGGCAGTGCTACGAGAAGTTGGGGAGTACTGAAGCCGAACGGGCCTACCGACGAGTGGTGCGGGAGTTTGCGGATCAAGATGACCTCGTCGTGCGTGCGCAATCGCGCTTGGCTGCGTTGCAGCGCGCGGCGCGCGCGGCCGAGCCTGTGAGCATCACGACCCGTCAGGTCTGGTCCGGGTTGAATGCCGGCGCTCACGATCCGACCCCAGACGGCAGATACCTGATCTGGAACGACTTTCAGGGAACGATGAACCTGGCGGCCCGAGAGATCACGACGGGTCAGAGCCGCTTCCTCACGTATGACGCAAGATACCAACCGACTTGGGCGATAGCGTACGATGGCCGAGTGTCACCCGACGGCAACTGGGTTGCGCACGGTTACTCAGAGGAGGACGAGGGAGGATCTCTGCGCGTCGTGGGAATGGATGGCGAGAATCTCCGCGAACTCTTGAGAGAGAAAGGCTGCTGGATCCACGTCCACGGCTGGACCTCAGACAGCGAGCAGATCCTCGGACGGTGGGATTGCTGGTCGGAGTCCAATCCGAAAGGGACTCACGAAGTAATACTAGTGTCCGTGGTGGATGAAACCGTACGTGCAATACACGAGCTTCCGAATAGACGTTATGGCTGGCCGCTTTCGCTCTCTCCGGACAATCAGTACCTCCTTTACGGCGGTCCGATCGAGAAGAAAGAAGGAAATCACGATATCTGGATCAAGTCACTCGACGGTGGTGCAGAGGTTGCACTGATCGAGCACCCGGCAGACGATCGGCTGCTTGGCTGGGTACCCGGAACCGATCATGTCCTCTTCCTCAGCGACCGCGATGGTACGTGGGACCTGTGGGCTGCGCTGCTCCGTGACGGTGCAATCGCGGAACCACCATACAAGATCCAGCGGGATATGGGTGAGGTAACCGCTGTGGGCTTCAGCGAAGACGGGTCTTTCTTCTACAGTGTGTTTACCCGGTGGTTCAACACGAGCATTGCACCGTTTGACGTGATCACCGGCAGTGCCGACCTGGAATCGGCGGTTCCCTTGTTGGGTTCGAATCGCAACCCAGTCTGGTCGCCTGATGGTGAGTACCTCGTGTTCGTAACAGAATCTGAGTTCACGGAGGGGAAACTGGGCAGGCTCAACATTCGGCACTTGGCAACCGGAGAGCAGCGGGAGCTGGCAATTCACTTGGGAGTCCGATGGGTGGAAGATTGGTCCCCCGACGGACGTTCCATTCTCGTCTTCGCCCGGGACGAGACCGAGAATGATCCGGGCTACAGTGGTGCGCACTACGCTGTGGACGTAGTGAACGAAGAAGCCACCACACTGCTGGATTACCCAATGGTTGGCGAGTGGCCGCAAGGGAGTTGGGTAAAGTGGTCCCGGGACGGCGAAGCTATCATCTATTCGTTCAGAGGCGAAGCATCATCGGGCGGTAGACTGGTGCGTCGTGAGCTCGAGTCGGGTGAGGAACGTGAACTGTACCGGGATTCGTTGCTCGTCGCAAAACCACTCGAGGAGTCTCCCGATGGTCGCTATCTCGTGTTCCCAGTTCAGGATTCTATCGGCACCATTGACGGCGGTGGACTGGCAGTTCTGGACATCGAGAGTGGAACGGCGTGGCAGGTCGTACACTGGGACTCGGGCGGAAATGCGGAGATCAGTGTGCAATGGACACCTGGCGGCGACTACCTACTGATCACTCAGCCGTTGGGTGGAGCGGACGATCGCAGGACCGAGGTACTTCGAGTGGCCGTGAGCGGTGCCGAGCCGGAGCACCTCTGGACGGTGGGAGAGGGCAAGTACGGTAGTTGGATCGAGTTGAACCCCGACGGGACACAGATCGCGCTGACCACGTACACGCAGGAGAACGAGATCTGGGTGATGGAGAACCTCAGGGAGGTGCTCGAGCCCCGGCAGTAGGCGATCGAAGGAGTCTGCGCTACATCAGTGTGAGCCTCGCGCCCGCAGAGGGCGGGGAGGCTCGCAACCTCCGGGCCGCTACCGCACGAAGCGCGGCACATCCTCCCCCAGCACCGCATCCAGTACCGCGACCAGTCGATCGGCATCCGCTTCCGCGAACACCAGTGGTGGCTTGATCTTGATCACGTTCCGGTCGGGCCCGTCGGTGCTGAGCAGGACCCCGTGGTCCTTTGCCCGCTCGACCACGTAGCGGGCCTCGTCCGTCGCCGGTTCGCACGTCTCACGATCCCGCACCAACTCGGCACCGAGGAACAGGCCGCGCCCGCGCACGTCACCGACGATAGGGTGTGACGCCATCAGGCTCGCCAGTCCATCTTTGAGCCGCGCGCCAACCACGTGCGCGCGCTCCTGTAGTCGTTCGTCGCGGATCACCTCGAGCACGGCGAGCCCAACGGCGCAGGAAACCGGATTGCCACCGTAGGTGTTGAAGTACTCCATGCCCGTGTCGAACGCGCCCGCGATATCTGGCGTCGTGATGACGGCGCCGAGCGGATGCCCGTTCCCGATCGGTTTGCCCATGGTCACGATATCGGGGACCACGCCCTGCGTCTCGAACCCCCAGAAATGCGTGGCCATCCGCCCGAAGCCCACTTGCACTTCGTCAGCGACGCACACGGCCCCCGCCTCGCGCGCCGCGCGGTAGGCCCGATCCAGGTAGCCGGGCGGCAGCTCGATCTGCCCGCCGCAGCTGAGCATGGTCTCGCTGATGAACGCGGCAGGCTTCGCGCCGCGAGATCCGATATCGTCGAACGCCCGGGCCACGTGCGCCGCATACCGCTCGCCACAGTTGGGGGCCTCACGCCGATATGGTCCACGGTAGTCGTCGGGCATCACGACGGAGTGGACGTGAGCGGGCGCCCCGGCTCCGCCCGGGCCGTCGTGCTTGTAGGGACTCGCGTCAATCAGTGCGGCGGTGTGGCCGTGATACGCACCATCGAGTACCACGACATCGTCGCCACCTGTGGCAGCCCGCGCCATGCGGAGCGCGAGATCGTTCGCCTCGCTGCCGGAGTTCACGAAGCAGCACACTCTGAGCGGGGCGGGCAGCAATGCCCGAAGGGCATCGGCGTATCGCAGGATGTGCTCGTGCAGGTAGCGCGTGTTGGTGTTGAGCACCGCCATCTGCCGCGCGGCGGCATTCACAACGCGCGGGTGTGCGTGCCCCACGTGGCACACGTTGTTCACACAGTCGAGATATGCACGGCCGTCGGCATCGTAGAGGAACTGCCCGCGTCCCCGAACGATATGCAGCGGTCGCGCGTACGAGACACTCAGATTCGGGCCCAGTCGGCTGCGACGATGTGCCAGGAGCTCCTCCGCGTCCTCCCGGGTGGCGCGGGACTCGGTCGGGAGGCCAAGCATGACGGTCGGATCCGGCGACAGGCTGAGCCAGACGTCGCGCTCCGAGGGAGCCGCGACGCCCGGGAACTCCCCGTCGCGGTCCAGCAGATCGGTGACGATCTGGAAGTGCAAATGCGGCGGCCAGTTGCCGTTGTCCTCGAAGCAGCCGATCCGTGCGAAGGCCTGGCCACGGGCGATGGGGGTTCCCGGCTCGAGCGTGAGGCAATCGGGGTTGAGGTGCCCGTAGAGGGTGAAGAACGCCGGGCCATGGGCAGGCTCGTGCCGAAGGATGACCGTCGGGCCGTAGTCGAGCGGCGTGCGGTTGTTGCGCACCGCGTGCACGATGCCGTCCAGCGGGGTACGGACGGGCGCGCCCGCTTCCATGAACAGATCGATGCCGAGGTGCACGGTCCGGCGCTCTGGATGCTCGCCATCGGGTCCCGCGAACGCGTCAGTGAGGTAGATCAGCCGCGACTCGTCGTACCGACCGATCCCGATGGCCGCGCCCCGCTCGGCGATCGTCGAGAACACGGGCGCGACCGACGCCGACAATCCGGTGTGCCGATCGGCATCCGGGAACTCGGTCGTACCGACA
>JBDHDN010000331.1:0-4651 GCA_039591485.1 Gemmatimonadota bacterium | reverse complement strand
AGCGCCTCCTCCGGTCGGTCCATCGCCCGCAGCAGATCGCTATACCACTTGGGGGCGATCGCGTATCCGGGATCCAGCTCCATCGCCCGCCGGAATTCGCGCTCGGCCGCTTCCCACCGCCAGTCGTAGATCGTGAATGCGAAGCCGAGCGTCGCGTGGGCCTCGGCGAGATCCGGGCGGAGCGCCAGGGCGTGCTCCGCCGCCGCGCGCGCGCGCGGGATCGCATCGGCGGTACTGATCGTGTCGCTGTAGAACGGGAGCGCGACATACGTATCGGCGAGTCCCGCCCACGCCTGCGGATACGATGAATCGCGGGCGATGGCCTCGTGGAAGTACGAGGCTGCCTGGACGAGATCGGGGACATCGCGCTTGTTCCAGAAGAACCGGCCCTGCAAGTAGAGGTCATAGGCCAAGCGGTCATGCGTGCCGTCTCCCGTCCCGACCCCGGCCTGCGTGCTGACAAGCCGCCCCTGGAGTGCGCGCACGACGGCGCGCGCGACCTCGTCTTGCACGGCGAAGATGTCACCCGTCGTCCGGTCGAACGTCTGCGACCAGAGGTGCAGGCCGTCCGAGACCTTGACGAGCTGGGCCGACACGCGGAGCCGGTCGCCGGCGCGCTGTACGCTACCCTCGAGAACCGTCGCTACGCCCAGCTCCCGCCCGATCTCCTGCACGGTGGCGTTGCGGCCCTTGAACGAGAATGCGGACGTGCGGGCCGCCACCTCGAGGCCCGGGACGCGCGCGAGGGTTCCGATCAGGGTCTCGGCGATGCCGTCACCCAGGTATTCGCTGGTACCGTCGGGGCTCAGGTCGGCAAACGGCAGCACGGCGATCGGGCGCGAATCGAGCGCCCCGTCTCGTCGCGCCTGCCAGACGACCAGCAGCGCCACGACCGCGAGGGCGGCGGCGGCGGCGAGGCGGACGCGCCAGCGAAAGCGCGGGAGGCGCCCGGCTGAAGGCGCGCCGCCCATCGCATCCATCCCAGCCGTCCGCGCCGGCTGAATGGCATCGGAGAACAGCGCGACGGGATTGAAGCGATCGGCCGGGAGCTTCGCGAGTGCCCGCTGCAACGCGGCTGCGACCGCGGCGGGCACCGCGGGCCGGAGATTGGTGATCGGCGGAGCGTCCACCGCGAGGTGCTGGTGGATCACGCTCTCGACCGTCGGGCCCGTGAACGGCGGCTGCCCCGCCAGCATCTCGTACAGCACGCAGGCGAGCGTGTACAGGTCGCTCCGTCCGTCCAGCTCGCTCTCCCCCACCGCCTGCTCCGGGCTCATGTACCTCGGCGTGCCGATCGCGAGTCCGGTCTCCGTCAGCTGCGTGCCCCCCGCCGCATCGACCGCCCGGGCGATCCCGAAGTCGGCCACCACCGCGTGCCCGTGCTCCAGCAGGATGTTCTCGGGCTTGATGTCCCGGTGGATCACGCCGCGGCTGTGCGCATAACTCAGCGCATCCGCGACCTCGCGGGCTATCTGGAGCGCGTCGTCGAGCGGGAGCTGCTTCTCGCGGGCCATGCGATCCCGCAGGGACTCCCCCTCCACGAAGGGCATCACGTAGAACACGAGACCCGCCGCCTCGCCGCTGTCGTAGAGGGGCAGGATGTGCGGGTGGCGCAGGTTGGCTGTGGTCCGGATCTCACGGAGGAAGCGCTCGTGGCCGAGCGCGGCAGCGAGCTCCGGCCGCAGGACCTTGAGGGCAACCTGGCGGTCGTGTCTCACATCGTGGGCGAGATACACCGTGGCCATCCCGCCCGTGCCGAGCTCGCGCTCGATGCGGTAGCTGCCTGCGAGGGCACGGGCGAGGCGCTCGGGCATCCCGGTCACCGCGTGGCCTCGTCGACCGCCAGCGGTTGGCGACCCGGGCGGTCGCCGCTGCCCTGGCCCACGCGCGCGCGCAGGGCGTCAAGCCGATCTTCCGCCGCCCTGCGGCGCGGAATGAGCGGCGCATCCACATCGGCCCAGCATCTGACGAACCGGTCGTAGTAGTACATCGCCTCGCTCACGCGGCCTGCCGCCTCGTGGATCCGGCCGAGGCGCTCGTACGCGTCGACGAGAAAGAGCTTGGTGGTCGGTTCGAACGGGAAGATGATGCCCTCGTAGAGCTGCCGAGCGACTTCGGGGTCACCCACCTCGCGCTCCAGCTCGGCCCGGCGGAAGCGCGCGTGGGCGCCCGTCGTGATCGCAAGCGCGCTCGCGGTCGTCGGGACCTGGAATCGCAGACCCCGCAGCACGTCGAGCGCGCGCTGGTGGTCGCCGGCGAGATAGTGCAGCTCGGCCGCCAGGCCACCGGCCGCGTCATCGCGCAGTGACTCCCACGCGGTGAACTGGGGCAGTGCCGCCAGGCGACGCTGGATCACCCATGCCTCCGTGAACCGCCCCTGCATGCCAAGCAGCTTCGCGACCGCGACATCGCGTTCCAGGGCCGCGACGGCGGGCGTGAAGATATCGTGCAGGGGCTCGAACTTCGTCCGCAGCCGCTCGACGGGATCGACGGCTTGCACTCGCGCCAGCACCTGTGCGAGCAGCGCCGAATCCACCGGCACCAACCCGGTCGCCACCAGCTCGGCATCCCAGACATCCCACGTGGGTGTTCGTCGGCGCCCGGGGTCGGCGAGGAACGCGCGCACCTCGTCGTAGCGACCGCGGAGCAGCATCAAGAACACCTCGAGCACTAGGGAGAGGTCCGAGTCGACCACTACCCCTTCCGGAAGCCCAGTGACCAGATTGGGCCCACCGCGCTGCCGGGCAAGCATCCGCTCCGCATCGCCCGGGTCATCGGAGAACCGCATGGCGTTGAAGACCGCGTAGAGCTGGACCAGGAGTGTTTCCTCCGGAAAGGTCTCGACGAACCGGCCGATCTCTGCGCTGTCGCCGCGCACGAACGCGGACATCGTTTGCGCGTCGACCATCCACTCGGTGCCGGGCGCCACACGCTCCAGGATCCTGGCTCGCTCCGTCAGCGAGTCGCCGTTTCCGGCGGCTGCGTCGAGCCGAGCGAGCTGGTGCAGCGCGGGCACGTTGTCCGGCTCGAGCGCCAGCACCCGCTCGAAGAAGGGGCGCGACTGCTCGATCGGGCGTCCCCAGCGCGGGTTCGATCGATTGTAGACCATCCCCAGCTGCAGGATGGCCTTTACCTCGTCCGGGTAGCGCTGCAGGTGCGCGATCCAGCGGCGTTCGGAGCTCTCCATCCGGCCGGCCTGCTGGTCGAGGAAGGCGGCGATGAGCGACCGGTCGCGCTCGGGGAGGTTCGCCGAGTAACGCTCCGCCTTCACCGCCGCGAGATAGTCGTCGGTGTCGTACGTGTACTGGTTGTTCATGCTCTTCATCAAATGCGCCAGCGCGAACGTCGAGTCGGCGGCCAGGGCGCGATTGTACGACGCCGAGGCGCTGTCGAATTGACCTCGGCGGTGGAACTGCTCGCCCCGGAGGAACTCCTTGGTGGCGAGGAGCGATCGCGAGCTCTGCGCCGCACTGCGCTGGACCCGCGCATTTGCCCCACTCAGCGTATTGGCGAGCAGTCCGGTCGCGAGCTGGTCAACCAGTGCATAGAGGCTGTCCGCGCTACCCTCGGCGGTCACGAGCGGTTCTTCGGCCGCAGGGTCGTCGGTGTCGTGGAGGCGGGCGGACAGACTGACGCGGCCGGGCAGACCGACCAACTGTCCCGTAATGAACCGACCCGCGCCCAGCGTTGCAGCCACCTGCGCAGCGCCGTTCACGTCGAGCGCCTCGGGCCTGCGCCCGGCCATACCTCCGATGACCGCGCGCGGATCGATCGCCCGCAGCGGCCCGGCGCCGTCGAGCTTCCCGCTGACGAGGTCCACCATGCCCTCGGCGAGGTACGCAAGGTCAGGCGCACCTCGCACCGTGAAGGGGAGCACGGCGATGACGTCCCGCCGCACCTCCGCGGAGGCGGCCCCGCCACGGCTCCCGCCAAGACGGTCACGGACCGCAACGTAGCCGGTCCACCCGACCCCCAGGATGACGGCCGCGATGAGCGCGCCGGTGGTCGAGCGCGGCCACCGCACGCGCCGGCGGCCGGCGTGTGCCTTTCGCCGCGCGAACTCACCGCCGAGCGCCGCCGGGGCGGGTCCCGTTCCGCCGAGCGCTTCCCGGATGGCCCTCGCCGTTTGGGGACGCTCCTCCGGGTCCTTCCGCAGGCACGCGTCCACCACTCCCGCGATCGGCGCGGGCGTATCCGGCCGGAGCGCAAGCAGGGGCGCAGGGTCCTTGCCCAGGATACTGTACATCACCGCCGGTGCGGTCTCGCCATCGAATGGCGTCCTCCCCGCAAGCATCTCGTACAGGACGACGCCGAACGACCAGAGGTCGGAACGGTGATCCAACGCCTGTGCATTCACCTGTTCGGGACTCATGTAGCTCGCCGTGCCCAGCGTGGTGCCCGTATCGGTGAGGCCGGTGGCGGTGGTCAGCTTGGCGATGCCGAAATCGAGCAGCTTCACCTCGCCGCGGTTCGTGACGATGACGTTCGCCGGCTTGAGATCGCGGTGCACGATCCCCGCGTCGTGGGCGCGCACGAGAGCGCTGGCGAGTTGGGTCGCGATGTCCACGACCCGTTCGAGCGGCAGCGAGCCCTGCCTCACGATCACGTCGAGCGGGTGGCCCTCGTAGAAGGCCATGGCGATGTACAGCGC
>JBDHDN010000330.1:0-4654 GCA_039591485.1 Gemmatimonadota bacterium | reverse complement strand
ACACTCGTAGCCACACGTTCAGACCCGAGGCCCGCGGGCGAATCTGACCTGGCGTTGACAGGACATCGATGACCATACGACGTGGAGTGGGGGTCGCCGTGCTCGTCACGGCGGCCGTGGCGGCGCCGCTGTGGGCGTCGCAGGAGAGTGGGGAAGGCGGATCGATCATCGTCCGGCTCTTTCTGGTGTTCGGTGCGATGCTGCTCGCCGGGAAGTTCTCCGGGGAGCTGTTCGAGCGCATGGGTCAGCCGGCGGTGTTGGGCGAGCTCATCGCCGGCATTGTATTGGGCGGCAGTGTACTGGGGATCATTCCGACGGCTCCGGACGATGTACTTACCGAGATCGTGCAGATCTTCGCCGAGATCGGGGTGGTGATTCTCCTGTTCGAGATCGGGCTCGAAACGGATCTCAAACAGATGTCACGGGTCGGTCTCGGGGCGGCAGCGGTCGCGGCGGTCGGTGTTGTCCTGCCGATGCTCGGCGGGTTCCTGTTCTGGATCTCGCCGGTCGTGCCCCGGGGGCTGAGTCACGCGAGCATCACGACCACCGCCATCTTCATCGGCGCGACGCTCACGGCGACCAGCGTCGGTATCACTGCACGCGTGCTGCAGGACCTGAGGGCGATGCACTCCGTGGAAGCCCGTATGATCATCGGGGCCGCGGTCATCGACGACATCATCGGCATTCTGCTTTTGGGGCTCGTATCCTCACTGGTCGCAGGCGAAGCCGTCTCGGCGTGGGGCCTGACCAAGTCGATGGGACTCGCGATCGGCTTCCTCATCTTCGCTGTCGGGGTCGGACTCCTCGTGGCACCGCGCGTCTTCTCGCTGCTCGACAAGATGCGCGTGCGGGGCAGTCTCCTGGTATCCGCGTTCGCATTCGTGCTGTTCATGGCGGCGTTCGCCTCGCTTGCGGGATCGGCCCTCATCATCGGCGCCTTCGCAGCGGGGATCATCCTCTCGGGCACGAACCAGTTCGACACGATCGTGTCGCGCATCAAGCCCGTCGCCGACGTCTTCACACCGATCTTCTTCTTGAGCATCGGTGCGCAGTTCGACGTCGCCCTGCTGAATCCGTTCGTCGGCGCCAACGCCACGATCCTCGCGATCGGTGGCGCACTGTTCCTGATCGCGATCCTCGGCAAGGTGGCGGCCGGCTGGGCGGTGCCCTGGATCCGCTTCAATCGGAGCGGCGTCGGCATCGGGATGATCCCGCGAGGCGAAGTCGGACTGATCTTCGCCAACATCGGTCTCACGGCAGGAGTTCTCACGCGGGAGCTGTTCAGCGCCGTGCTGATCATGGTCATGGGCACCACGTTCATCGCGCCGCCGTTGCTCAAGTGGGCATTCGGCCGGCGAGGCATCACCGATCCATCATCCACCGAGACCGGCCCGCTGCCCGTTGCGCACCCGGAGGAGCCAGCGTGACCGATCCGCGGCCCGACGGGCGTCGACGGGATGAGCTTCGCCCGGTCCGGCTGGAGCGCGATGCCAACCCGTATGCCGAAGGCTCATGCCTCGTGCGCTGCGGCGGGACGCTGGTGATGTGCACGGCCAGCGTACAGGATGGCGTGCCGGGCTGGAGGCGGGGCAGCGGCCTCGGATGGGTGACGGCGGAGTACGCCATGCTACCCAGAGCCACCACGGAGCGGACACAGAGGGAGCGGCGCGGGCCAGGGGGGCGCACCGCCGAGATCCAGCGGCTCATCGGCCGGAGTCTCAGGGCTGCAGTCTCGACCATGGCCTTTGGGGAGCGAACCATCACCATCGATTGCGACGTGCTGCAGGCCGACGGGGGCACCCGGACCGCGGCCATCACCGGAGGGACCATCGCACTGGCCGACGCGTGCGCCTGGATTGGCAGGGAGACCGAGGCCGCCGATCCGTTCGGAGGGCTCGTGGCGGCGGTGTCGGTCGGATTGGTCGCTGGCGAGCCTGTGCTTGATCTCAGCTACGCCGAAGACCGGACGGCAGGGGTCGATGCGAACATCGTCATGCGAGAGCCGGATCGATTCATCGAGGTGCAGGGAACGGCCGAGGACGGCGTCTTTGCGCGCGCCGACCTGGACGGCCTCCTCGATCTCGCACACACCGGCATCAGGGCCCTCTTCGAGCAACAGCGCGCAGTGCTGGGCCGGTGAGACCGAAGCTGTTGATCGCCACGCGCAATCCCGGCAAGCAGCGGGAGATCGCGCAGATCCTCATCGACGCGCCGTACGAGCTCGTGTTCCTCGCCGATACCGGCATCACCGAAAAGACCGAGGAGGAGGCCCTCGAGCTGGCGGAGTCGTTTGAAGGAAATGCGCGCCGCAAGGCCGAGTACTTCGCGCGGATGAGCGGCATGCCCACGGCTGCCGACGATTCGGGCATCGAGGTGTTCGCTCTCGGCGGCAAGCCGGGCGTGCATTCCCGGCGATTCGCGATGCCGAGTGGGCCGATGGAGGTACAGGACGCCGCCAACAACCGTGAACTGCTGCGGCGGCTGGGCGGTTTGCCCGAGGGGCGACGGCGGGCTCGGTACCGCTGCGTCGTGGCCTTCGTGCCGCGACCCGACGCAGCAGCAGTCACCTTCGAGGGCGTCTGCACCGGGAGGATTCTGGAGGAGCCGAAGGGGACCGGCGGATTCGGATACGATCCCCTGTTCCACTCGGACGATCTCGACATGAGCTTTGGCGAGGCCTCCCCGGAGGCGAAGGACGCGGTCAGCCACCGGGGCAGAGCCTTCCGAGCATTCGCCGACTGGCTGCGGCGCCTGGGCAGTCCATGAGGCCGGATTCGCTACGGCCCCATTAGATTGACCGGATCGGGGCGTGGCGCAGTCCGGTAGCGCGCCTGCTTTGGGAGCAGGAAGTCGCCGGTTCGAATCCGGCCGCCCCGACTGTGCTCTCGTCGGCAGCTTCCCGTTTCCGTAAAGAACGCTGGCGCCAGGATCACGCACGCGTCGCCGAGCGCTCACGCATTCCGGTAGGCACGCCCATGCTACGACGAATGGTTGCCTTGCTCACCGTCCCCATCCTACTCGCAGCCTGCGCGAGCGGGGGGCAGCAGGAACAGGCTGCCGAGCCGTCCGCCCAAGCGACCGGTGGTGAGTGCAACGGCCGCTGGGAGATTCAAGTGCGAAACCGCAGCCGCGGCGATCAGTCGGTCGATGTGTACTTCATGCGCTCGGCCGTCTCGAACCCGGAGCGGGCGGGCACGGTAAACCCTCAGGACGAGCGGTCGTTTTACCTCATCTCGGACTCGTTGTGGGAGGTGTGGGCTTCGCTCGGCGGCCAGCGGATTCTCGTGCGCGACCACCCGATGCAGCAACGCTACCAAGTGTTCGTGGCAGTCGCCTGCGACACGCGGTGACCGCAGGGAGTCCCGGATCGGGACGACGGGACAGCCCCCTCGGTCGCCGACAATGCAATGCCGCGCAGCACTACCCGGCGGCCGGTTCGGGATCAGCGTCGGTCGCTTCTCCTGACTTTCGTGGAGCGCCTGTCACCGGGTCTGTGAGGATCGTCGGCCTGTCGATTCCACTCGCCGAGGATCGCCACGGCTCGGCGTTGCCCGTGCAGCATGCGCAGGGCCTGCCCGTGTCCCCTCCCGGCCCAAGCTCCGTATCGTGACCGCCTAGAACGCACGTTCGTCGCGCGCATACGTCGCGCGATGCCTCACGGGTTGGGGCGCACGTCCCTCCAGATCAACCTTCCCGACACCACTGCCAGGCCGAGCAGCGATACACTTCCAATGATCGCGATGATGGCTCCAGACCGGCCGAGTTCCTTGATCGCCATGACCTGCCAGAGTGAAGCAAACCGGTCGATATCGCCTCTGCGCTCCAGTGGCTCGCCAATCCCGGCGCGAGTCTCCCGCAGTACGGGGCCGATGAGGCGGTACTGTTCGGCGATCCCCGGCCCGACCCCAACCGGATTGTGCGCCGCGACGAAGGCAGCCTGCGCCCCATGCGGCACGACGAGAAACGGAGCCGTTACGGCGAATCCTGCAGCGATCAGACCTACGACGGCGAGCCTTCTCCACCTTCTACCGAAATCGATCCATGGAGCTACCGCTGCAAGGGCCGGGATGATGCCGGGCAGCAGCAGACGCGGTCCCCAGACCCATCCGCCACCCCAGGCCCACCACATGGCGGATATCAAGAATGTGATGGAGAGATTGCCGACGAGTAGCCACCCAGCGAGCGGATTCCTGCTCCATACGTGAGCCAGCGCGAACGGAGTGGTGAGTACCACTGGCGCAAATAGGAAGACGCTCTTCTGCGGATGGAAGAGCAGTCCGAGGGCGCCTTCAAGGAGGGGAGTGGTGAAGCCCTGACCGGCATAGCCGAACTCGGTCAACTGTGCAAACCTGACGAAGTTGTAGGCGAGCGTGATCAACAAGCCGAAAGCAAGGGGAAGGGAGGCTTGGACCGCAGCTCGAGTCCTACCGGAGCTCCACGCTGCCATCAGGAAGATCGGGAAGAAGGCAAATACCTGCGGGCGGGTCACGGCAGCAGCTGCCACCCCGACTCCACTCAGCCACCAGCTGCCCGCGAGCGCCTGTCGGATCCCAATGACCATGAACAACGCGGCCAGAGGTTCGCTGAAGAAGTCTTTCGCGTACGCAAGCATGTACGTGCCGAAGACCGCTCCCACCGCGACCACCACTGAGCT
>JBDHDN010000329.1:0-9046 GCA_039591485.1 Gemmatimonadota bacterium | reverse complement strand
GCCGCCGCCAGCTCCGGCCGCAACACCTTGATCGCCACCGAGCGGTTGAGCTTCAAGTCGTCGGCGAGATAGACCAGCGCCATCCCGCCCGCCCCGAGCACACGGTTGATCCGATAGCGTTCCCCCACCGCGCGCGCCAAGCGGTCCCGGGTCGAGCCACCCGGAGCAGGCGTGCGCGCCGGCACTGGCTGCGCGCGCAGCCGCTGTGCCAGCGCCTCGACTTCCGGCGAGGGCTCGGCGTCCAGGTCCGCCTTGAGCCGCTGCCCGTGCTGGTCGGCGATGCGGAGTGCTGCCGCCCGGTCGCCGGCCAGCTCGAGCGCCGCGATCAGCCGCACGGTCACCCGCGTGGCATAGGGATCTACCTCGGCGAGCTGTCGCCACAGCGTCACCGCGCGGTCCGTGTCCCCCGACGCATCGGCCTCGAGCGCGAGGTGTTCCAACGCCGCGGCGAATGTCCGCTGCAGCCGCACCCGCGCCCCGTCCAGCCAATGCTCCCACTCCGCACTCGCGCGGGTGGAGAAGCCCGCCAGCAGCGCGCCGCGATAGAGGGCCACGGCCTGCGCGTGGTCGCCTTGGGTTATCGCCTCGCGCAACGCCCACACGTCGCAGGAGACCGCCGCGTCGTTGAGCGCCACCTCACCCTCGCCGCGCGTGACGATGGCGTCGCTGCCGAGATGCTCGCGGAGGAAGTGCAGCGCCTGGCTCAGGGCCAGTCGTGCCTGCTTGGAGGGCGAGTCGGGCCAGAACAGGCCGAGCAGGGTCTCACGCCGGTGGAAGCCGCGTGGCTCCGCTGCGGCGAGATAGGCCAGGAGTGCCACCCGCTTGGGCTGCCGTAACAGCTCGTCGAGCCCGTGCCCGGCGGCATCCCGCGCCTCGACGGGCCCGAGCAGCCTGAGATCCACCATACGCGCCACCGGCCGTCGATCCCGGGCTGACCCCCCTGTGCACCCCCAGGTAAGACCTCGATCAACGCCAGGTATCGGCGGCGGACTAGCCTCGTGCCAAGGTACGGGCCGGGGCCGTCTCGAGCCAGCACTGCGGCACGCGATCCCGACCCGTGCACTCGCCAAACCGCCACGGGGGAGGGCACGATGCGACGGCATCCCATCGACTACTTGCTTCCACTGACATTCCTGGTGCTCGCCTGCGCCACCGCACCACGCCGGGCCGAGACCACGCCGCACGCGCTGTGGGATCCGATCACCACCGCCGAGCTCGAGGGCGCCGGGATCGCCGACGCCTACGAGGCGGTGCACTTGCTCCGGCCCCGCTGGCTTCGGCCCCGCATGACTACCGGTGCGGACGATGGGCGCCCGTTCGTCTACGCGCACAACATGCGCTGCGGGTCGATCTACGAGCTGCAGCTGTTTCGCGTGGCGGGGATCCGAGAGATCCGCTACGTCAACGCGCGGGACGCCACCACGCGCTGGGGCATGGGGCACAGCAATGGGGTGATCGAGGTGATCACGGTGACGGATCAGGTGCGGCGGGTGGCGCAGCGGTAACAGAGCGGTGCGGACGAGAACACCCCGAGCGCCGGCTGCCGCTCGGGGCGGTGCCTTTCGCTCACGGCCGGCAAACCGCCATCGACCTCGACTTGTTCGACGGCGGCACCGCGATCCGGTACTTGTAGAACGATCCGGCCTTCTCTCGCCTGGTCAAACGGTAGGGAGCTTCAGCTCGGCTCGGCGGTGAGGAGCCCTGAGGATCGTCAAACGCTCGGGAGGGCCAGCCTGATGACAGGCCAAGCCCTCCCGCCGAGGTCTGCGCCGGCCTCCACGCTTGGAAGATCGCGTCATCCCGACGCCGGGTGAGATCGAGTCTGTACGGTGCGCCTACCGCGCAATGGCCCAGCCGGTGTAGCGCAACGGATACCAGTCTGGCTCCCACGTCACGTGGAACTGCACGCCCTGCAAGCCGCCCGATCCGGTGAGCGTCAGCTCTCCATCACACGACACGCCGATCGGCGACGTGTGCTCTGCTCGGCAGTTGCTGGTGAAGCGACCCGAGACGATCCCGGTCCGGCCCCGCCAGATGATGTCGCCCTCGATCCGGCCGCTAGCCACGACTCGGGAGGGCGTGGCCGCGCGATGCACCTGCTCGTGGAACGTCACGAGTCCCTCGACGTCGCCCTCCCACTGCATCAGCGCCGGAATGTCGCACACCGGGCATTCGCCCCACTGGGTCGTCAGGATCCGACGCGGCACTCCCGGGCTGAGCGAGTGCATCGTGCCGCTCACGGGTTTGCGCAGCGACCGTGCACGAGGTGCGGTGGGGTCGGCGTATCGGCTCTTGGGACCGGAGGCGCGTGGCACCACACCCGCGAGGGGAGCGGGAGCATCGGCGAATCGGGTGATCGGTGGTCGCGTGCGCATGATCGCCTCCGTGGTCGAGAACCTACCGGTGGCACGTGCATGGCCGGCACGGCTGTGAAGGGCCGACGACGGGTGCATCCGTCAGCGCCAAGATGGGGCTACTCGACGCAGCCTTCAAGGAGCGCGGGTGTCGGCTTTGGCGGAGCGCGGCGTCGCGCGGCTGTAGCAGTGCCTCTATCTTCGGGGCGAGTCCACTTATGTCGAGAGCCGGCGATGACGAGCGCGAACAGCCTCCTGGTGATCATGATGGCCGCATTCACGGCGTGCACTACCACACCGGACGGACCGCGAGCGTCGAAGATCCGCGTCATCCTCGACACGGATGCCAACAACGAGCTGGACGACCAGCACGCCATTGCCTACCTGCTGATGAGCGGCGACGTGTTCGCCGCGGACGGCATCACCGTCAACGCCACCGCGAGCGGGGGTGATGTCCATGCGCACGCCGCCGAGGCGGAGCGCATCGTGCGGCTGTGCGATCGTCACCCGGCCGTTCCGATCTACAAGGGCGCCAACGGAGCGTTCGACGAGATCGAGGCTCTCGTGCACACCTCCGACTTCGACGGTGTCGATGCGGTGAGCTACATCATCGAGCGCGCCCGCGAGCCCGCGGACGATCGGCTCGTGCTGCTGCCGGTGGGCAAGCTGACCAACATCGCCCTGGCGCTGAAGAAGGATCCCTCCATCGCCGACAGGGTGCGCATCGTGTGGCTCGGCTCCAACTATCCCGAGCCCGGCGAGTACAACCAGGTGAACGACGAGGCGGCGCTGCGGTACATCCTGGAATCAGACGTCCCGTTCGAGATCGCCGTGGTACGCTATGGAAGACCCGGCGGTACCGACGCGGTACGGGTCACCCCCGCCGACATGGAGGCACACATGCCGGGAATGGGGCCGCGTATCGCGGCGCCCGTCACCGGACGGCATGGCGGCGAGTTTCACACGTTCGGTGACTACTCCATCGATCTGTTCGACCACATTGATCTTTACGGCGACCCCCCGGCGCGGGCGCTGTTCGACATGGCGGCGGTCGCGATCGTCAAGAATCCCACCTGGGCAAGGCGGGTCGAGATCCCGGCGCCGAGGTTGGAGGAGGATGGGACGTGGCGCGACCGGCCGGACAATCCGCGGCGCATCGTGATCTGGGAGCAGTTCGATCGCGACGCGATCCTGGCGGACTTTTTCGCGACGATGAGGGACTACGTGCTGGTCGGGGAGTAGTAGCGCGACAGCATCGGAGGTGCCCCCATCGGGTGGCGTATTGGGGCTGATCTTCGTCGGCACGAACGTGAGTACGCCGCCCTTCCACATTCCGGCCTGCACGCGGTTCCTCCGCGCTTCGAACAGTCCAGTCCTCCTCCTTGCTCCGACGCGGCCGCGCGGTTATGACAGGGACGTCCGGCCGACCGGAGATGCCACCATGAGCTACCAGCTGAAGGACTTGCGGTACCAGCGCGCCGCGCGTGATCCCCAGGTCATGCTCGAGAACCTGCGCCGCGATTTCGACCTCGAGTTCTCGGTCGGGATCTGGTACTTCACCCCCGGCGGGGGGCGGTTCCACGATCGGTTCGTGCCGGCGGCGTCCATCGAGGAGCGCATCGAGATGGCCGCTGAGATGGCGCCGCTCGGTGTCTCAGGGATCGAGGCCCACTACCCGGACGAGGTGAACGAGTCGAACGTCGATCTCTACCGGAAGCTCGAGCAGGAGACCGGCATCCGCCTCGTCGCGATCCCGTTCTCCCACTTCTTTGATGCGCGATTCGAGTTCGGATCGCTGTCCAGCACCGAACCGAGCGTCCGCGACCGTGCGGTGCAAATCGCGATCGGCGGACTCCGGATGGTGCGGGACCTCGGCGCGGACGTGGCGATCTCCTGGCCCGGCATGGACGGGTACCGCTACCTCCACGGCAAGCCGTTCATGCACATGTGGGATCTGTTCGAGGGGGCGATGGCCGAGGCGATGGACGAAGTGCCCGGCGTGCGGATTGCCATCGAGCCCAAGCCCTACGAGCCGGGGCGGAGGGAATCCTCGCCGCGCAGCGGATCGAGGCGCGACTCACGAATCCCGAGAACCGACGGATCCTCGACGAAGGCGGCGCGCTCGTCGGATTGAATCCCGAAGTGGGGCACGTCAAGATGGGCCTCGAGATGCTCCCGGCCGCCTTCTCCCTGGTGGCGATGGAGTGCCGGCTCGCGCACACGCACTGGAACAGCCAACCCGACGGCAACTACGACCAGGACAACAACGTCGGCGTGGTGAACGCGCACGAGACCGAGGCGCTGCTGTATGCGCTCTGGGCCTGCGGGTACGACGGCTTCTGCGGGATCGACATCAATCCCGAGAACATGCCGGTCCAGAAGGCGGTCGAGCTGAACATCAAAGCCATGCGCAAGATGAAGGATCGCGTGAGCCGCATGCCGCACGAGCGCATCCTCGAGTGCCACCTCCACCCGCGCGAGCATCGGGGCGAGCTGGAGGAGATCCTGATCGAGAGCTGGTAGGAGGCCGGTACGATGGAAGGGCTGTTCGCCGGACTCGACGTCTCCACCCAGTCCTGCAAGCTGGTGGTGATCGACCTCGCGGAGCGGGCGACAGTTCACGTCGATGCGGTCAACTACGACACCGAGCTGCCGCACTACGGCACGCGCGACGGCGCGGTGCAGGGGCTGGGCGCGGGCGTGTCCGAGTCCGACCCGGCCATGTGGATCGAGGCGATCGAGCTGCTGCTCGGCCGCCTCGCTGCCGCGCCGGCGGTAGGCCAAAGCCGCATTCGGGCGCTCTCGGTCTCCGGTCAGCAACACGGTTTGGTCGCGCTGGACGCCGAGGGCAACCTGGCACGAGCCAGGGCGAAGCTGTGGAACGACTTCTCCACCGCGGAGGAGTGCCGACTGCTCACGGAGGCGGTTGGCGGCACGGAGCGGATGATCGCCGAGGTCGGCAACACGCAGCGCACCGGCTACACGGCGCCGAAGATCCTCCACATGCTGCGGCACGAGCCGGAGAGCTACGCCAAGGCCGCGACGCTGTTCCTCGTGCACAACTACATCAACTGGTATCTGACGGGCGGTGCAGACGCGGGCATCGCGGTCATGGAGCCCGGCGACACGTCGGGCACGGCGCTGTGGAATCCGGTGACCCAGGCGTGGTCTGAGCGGGTGATCGCTGCGATCGATCCAGATCTCGCGCACAAGCTGCCCCCGGTCGAGCCGGCGGACCGCTCGATCGGCGTCATGGCCCCGCGTCTCGCCGAGGCGTACGGCCTCTCGCGGGAGTGCGTGATCGATGCGGGCAGCGGCGACAACATGTACGGCGCCGTCGGTACGGGCAACGTCCTCCCCGGCATCGTCACGATCAGCCTCGGTACGAGCGGTACGGCGTACACCGTGCTCGAGGAGCCCTACATCGACCCCGCGGGCGAGATCGCCGCGTTCTGCGACAGCACGGGCAAGCACCTCCCGCTGCTCTGCGTCTCCAACATGGCCAACGGCTACAACGCCGTGCTCGAGCGGTTCGGGATGGCGCACGGGGAGTTCGACGCCGTCGTCGATCGCACGCGCCCCGGCAACGGCGGCCGGTTGCTGATCCCGTGGTATATGGGCGAGCGCACGCCCGACCTGCCGAACGCGGCGCCGCTCGCGTTCGGATTCGGCGTGGACGATGTCGGACCGGAGCCACTCTGCCGGGCCGTGCTCGAGGGGCACGTGCTCAACCTGTGGTATGGCTTCCGCAGCTTGCCGGTCGAGCCGACGGTGATCCACCTGACCGGGGGGTTGTCGCGCTCACCGTCCTGGTGCCAGACGATCGCCGATGTGTTCCAAGTGGAGACCGTGCCGGTCGTAGGCGAGGGTGCCGCGCTAGGGGCGGCGATCCACGCGGCATGGGTGTGGGGTAGGGAACACGGTGCGACCGCGTCGCTCGATGAGATCGCCGATCCCTTCGTGGTGCTGGATGAGCGAAGGCGCGCTCGGCCCAGGGAGCAGCATACCAAGACGTATCGTGCGCAGCAGCGGCTGTACGTCGCGCTGAGCGAGCGCGCACGAGGCATCGCCACGCGTGACGATCCCTTCGAGCTCCGAGCCGCGCTCGTGACGCTGGCCGACGGGGAGCCCGTTCAGTGAGTGACCAAGGAGCGCTGGGGGGCAGCGGGACGTCCGGCACGGAGATCACGGCGCTCGCGCGGATGGCCATTTGGCGCTTCACCGCCGCCGTACTGATTCTCGGCGTGATCTTCTTCGGCACCGCCGGGACGCTCCGTTACTGGGAGGCGTGGGGATACATGGCGATCACGTTGATTCCCATGGCGCTGGCCGTCGGCTATCTGATCAGGACCGACCCGGCACTCCTCGAGCGGCGCATGAGGGCACGGGAGCAGCGCGAGACCCAGTCCGTGCTCCAGAAGTTGGGGGCCGTCGTATGGCTGGCACTGTTGCTGATTCCCGGACTCGATCGACGCCTCGACTGGTCGACCGTCCCCGTACTCGTGGTGCTTGTCGGCGATGCTCTCGTCCTGCTCGGCTACGCCCTGTTCATCCGCGTCATGCAGGAGAACAGCTATGCCTCGAGGGTGATCGAGGTGCAGGAGGGACAAGCCGTGATTACGACCGGCCCCTACGCGCTGGTACGGCACCCGATGTACCTGGCCGTGTTCGTGATGTTGTGTGCTTCTCCGCTCGCCCTGGGTTCCTACTGGGCGCTGATTCCCGCCGCGGTCCCGCCGCTGATCCTGGTCCTCAGGATCCGCGACGAGGAGGCCATGCTGCTGACGGCGTTGCCCGAGTACGAGGCGTACGCCGCGCGGACTCCCTATCGACTGATCCCGGGCGTGTGGTGAGGTCGCTCTCGTCGCCTCACGCTCCTTCGCCAAACATGATCAGGACGAACGCAAAGGGCTGATCGAACGGGTTCCACAGCTCGTGCGCCACACCGGCGGGCACCAGTGTGGCGGTGCCGCCGACGAGCTCCGTGTCGATCCCGCCGATCCGAGCCATGGCGCGCCCGTCCAGAAAGATGAAGAGCGAGGGAAACGGGTTGACCTGGTCGCCGGGGTCGCGGTTGATGTGCTGCCCGGGGTCGATCTGGTACCAGACGCTGCGCATTCCTTGCTCGTAGTGGAGCAGGACGGCGTTGGCGCCATGGATGATCCGGCTGGCGTCGCTGCCGAATCGCAGCAGCTCCGGCTGGCCGCGCACCCAGAAGTGATTGGCGACGGCGTCCACGCGGCGTGCCGCGTCGTCGTTCCAGTCGAAGCTGGGATCGGTGGGGTCGATGTCCATCGGCACGGGATCGCTGTGGCGCGCGCGTCCCATCGCGGTGCGGGCGTTCCATTCGCCACGATCGAGCCGCCGGAGTGTGATGCCGTCCAGGAAAAAGAAGAACGTCGTCCCCTGCGGTGTTCCCGCACGGACCGCGACGTCCGCTGGGGTGCTGTCGCTGGCCGGCCGCGCATCGACGTGCCACCACTCGCCGTCGACGCGGATGCCGAACTCGACCGCTTCGGTGAGGGCCGGATCGCTCCGGAAGTCGTCGGCAAACCGCTCGAGGATGGCGCGGGTGTCGTCTGGGCTCTGTGCAGGCGTCGGCTGCGGCAGGAGACCAACGGCGAACAGCACACCCAGGAGCAGGGCGGTGCGGTTCCCGTGAGCGCACCGGCCGTGCGCTCGATAGTGCGTGGTACGAAATGCCATGCCAAACATGGTGCGTCCTCCGATCGCGGGTCCCGGTTGCTCGTGCTCTTGTGGATTGGATGCGATCATGTCCCGAAACGCTGAACAGCCACGATCGATCCCACACCGAAAGGCGAGAATACGGTGTGCGTGCGACGCATGCTCGCGTCGGGTCGTGTCAGCGACCAGCCGCATCCGCCAAGGTGATCGAGCCCGCGATCGCACGCAGCATCTCGTCCCGCGCCCGGCGATCGTACACGAAGCCGTTGGCGATCACCGCACCGATCAGCGTCGTGTTCGCGATATCGAGGAGCGGGTTGGCGTCGAGCAACACCAGGTCGGCGCGCTTGCCGACCCCGATCGTGCCTACTTCCGTGGCCAGGCCCATGAAGGCGGCAGGGAGCGCGGTGGCACTCCGCAACGCCTCCATCGGGGTCATGGCGAACGTGTCGACGAGCAGAGCCAACTCATCGTGGAGGCTGAAGCCGAGAAAGGTGCCGGTGGTCGGGCTATCGGTGCCTGCGAGGACTGTGACGCCTGCCTCGCGTGCGCCGCGGAGGAACTCATTGCTGCCGGACATCATCTGCTGGATGACTTCAGGGGGCGGACGTTCGGCGTCTCGGGTATTCAGCTCGACGGTCTCGATCCATGACCGGCGGATGGCGCGCGAGACGTACCGGTTGCGTAAGTCGATCGCTCCGGCGCGGTCCTCGACGAGCGTGCGAACGTCGGCGACGGGCATCGTCTCGGCCGCGTTCGTGACCAACGTCGGGATGAGATGCGTCTCGTTCCTGCGCAGCGCGGCGAAGATCGTCTCCTTCTCCGGAGCTGGACGACGGTTGAAGCCGGGCAGCACGTTGTGCTCGATGCTGCGCTGACCGAGCGCGGCGCTCTCGTCCAGTCCGACGATCCACACGTAGTGTCCTGCGAGGTGCGTTCCGGCTGCCTCCGCCGCGGCGCCCAACGCCGCGAGAACCTCGCGTGACTCGGCGTGCCGGATCTTGATG
>JBDHDN010000328.1:0-5967 GCA_039591485.1 Gemmatimonadota bacterium | reverse complement strand
GGTGATCCCCTTCATGCCCCCGAGGACGGCATAGAAGAAGACAATCCCCATGCCGATGTACACCCCCACGTCGATGTCGACGTCCAGAAACCGCGAGAACACGATCCCGACCCCGCGCATCTGCCCCGCGACGTAGGTGAAGGACACGAACAGGGCGCAGATCACCGCGACGAGGCGCGCGACCCGCGAGTAATAGCGGTCGCCGACGAAGTCGGGGACGGTGTACTTCCCGAATTTCCGGAGGTAGGGTGCCAGCAGGAGGGCCAGGAGGACGTAGCCGCCGGTCCACCCCATCAGGTAGACCGACCCGTCGCGGCCCATGAAGGCGATGAGCCCGGCCATCGAAATGAAGGAAGCCGCGCTCATCCAGTCGGCGGCCGTGGCCATCCCGTTCAGCACCGGTGGCACGCGGGCCGACGCGACGTAGAACTCGCCCGTCGACCGGGCACGTGCCCACACGGCCACGCCGAGATAGACGGCGAACGACAGCGCCACCATCACGAACGTCCATGCCTGCACGTTCATGCGCTGTCGTCCCGTTCGTCGACGTCGAACGAATGGTCGAGCCGGTTCATCAGTCTGACGTACACGAAGATCAGGATGACGAAGACGTAGATCGCCCCCTGCTGGGCGAACCAGAATCCCAGCCGAAAGCCGCCGATCCGGATGGTATTGAGATGATCGACCAGCAGGATCCCGAAGCCGTACGAGACGAGGAACCACACGCCGAGCAGGATGCCGACGTACGTCAGGTTGCGGTGCCAATACGCCCGTCGGCTTCCGGACGCGGGTGGCGTCGTCTGGTCGCCGGGGGCGCTCGGCTCGCGCTGCACCCCGCTCAGCCGTCCCCGTCCGTGTCCGTCCACCCTGTGAGCTGCCCTTCCACGGGTGCGCCGATCGCGCGCGCGAGCCACGCCGCCTCGCGGATGAAATCGGGCGTCGACTTTCGGCGGACCCCCCCACCCAGCAGGGTGACGTGGACCGTCACCTGCTCCATGGCGAGCCCGCAGCCGAACGTGGTGCCCGCGAGCTGCAGCTCGTCCCGGCGGAACCACGGGAGCGGCATGGTGAGGTCACCGTCGAACGTGCGACGCGTCCCGTTGACGGTGGGCGTGATCATTCGTCGTCCTCGTCGAGGCTCGGGTGTCGAAAACCGAGATATTGCCTCCCTTTTCATACGCTCTCTTGCCGGTGTCCGCAAGATGCCCGAGCCTGCGAAACCGGCGGTCGAGCACTTTGAACTGGCACACGTGCGGCTGGCCGAGCCTCCCACGGGGATCCGACCCGATCGACCGGGGCGGCGTACGCGACGGCTGCGGGGTATCGGCGCGTCATCGACCCGACGTGCGAGCCGGCACCGCGTGGCTCGCGTCGACGCGCGGTCGGTTCCACGTGACGGAGGACGGGGCGCTCGTACGCCAGCCGTTCGATGCGTTCAGCCTCGACGGCCTATACTTCCACCCTGATGCCTGATCTCCTCGAGCGCCTCCAAGCTGCCGTCAGTGACCGGTACGCCATCGAGCGTGAGCTCGGCATGGGCGGTATGGCGACGGTGTACCTGGCACGCGACCTCAAGCACGACCGGCACGTCGCCCTCAAGGTGCTGCGTCCGGAGCTCGCGTCGGTCCTGGGTGGCGAGCGATTCCTGCGCGAGATTGAGATCACGGCACGGATCGAGCACCCCCACATCCTCACGCTCATCGACTCGGGCGATGCGGACGGCATCCTCTACTACGTGATGCCGTACATGCCCGGCGAACTACGTCGGGCGGATCAGTCCACGACCGGTGTTCTTCCTCGCCGCGGAGAACGACGCGGACTTCCTCCCTGAAACGTCAATCCGGCCCATGTACCGGCTCGCCCGCGAGCCGAAGACGATTCGCTGGACACCCGGCGGTCACGGCGCCATGACCGACGAGGACGTGGGCGCCGTGGCGCAGTGGCTGCGGACGAATCTGCCGTAGGGAGCCGATGAGCGGACAACGGGTCGGCCGCTGTCGCTCCGTGATGGTGCGGCATCCATGTCGTGCCGAACGGGCAGCCGGCGGGCCCTCGGACGAGCGCCGCGACCTGTCGAGCGCGGTGCCGTGCGGTATGAGCGTCGTCTCAGGGCGGACCGCCGGTTGACATCACCCGTCGTACCGTCCCACGACCAGCCGCACGTCTGCGCTAGCCGGGAACGATCTTGTACACCTGGTCGTGCACCCGGACACGCTCGATCACCCGGACCGCCACGTCGTCGCCCACACCCGCCGTCTGCACCTTCTGGTGCTCGACCTCCATCGACGTGACGTCCTCCACGAAATCACTCGTGTGGCCGAGAATGTGGATCCTGTCGCCTTGGTGCAGCTCGCCCTCCGTCACGTGTACGACGGCGACGCCCGGTCCCGTGAAGTAATGGGTGACCGCGCCGATCAGTCGCTCTGACATGATCTGCCTCCGCAGCGGAAAAAGAGGGGGCAGACAGGGAGGATCCCCGCGCCTGCCCGGTCTGGTGGAGCTCAGCCTGCTCCCATCTTAGGGTCAAAGGTGTCTGATGGGAAAGACCTCGGCCCGCGTGGGGTCGGGCTCGGGATTCCGGACCGGCACCATGGAGCGCGGGCGGCCGCGGCGACTGCCCGCCGGATCCCGCACCCGAACCGGCCGCAGGCGAAGCGGCGTTCCATCTTGCTTCGGAGGTCGGCGAGCTGCTGCTCGACCACCCGCCGCCGCTACCAGCGAACGTGCGTGACGATCCAAGGGCTCTGCTTGCCGGGCGGGGGAGGCCGCTCGAGCTCGAGGCTGACGAGATGGGTCCCGTCGTCACTGCGCCACCGCCACGTCGCAGTGGTGTTCTCGGGGCGCTGGGTTTCGACGTCCTCTGGAGCGCCGTTGTGCGCCAGGAGTTCACAGGCGTCCCAGCCGGGCTGCGGGATGGACAACCGACCCTCTAACCGCCGACCCTCCAGTCTCGCAGTCTCCTGCATCAACGCGTCGAAGTTGCAGCCCCACCGCTCGGCGAGGTCACGGGGAACACCCTGACGGGGTGTCGCGACGGCGCACGCGATCCAGAGCGCCGCAACGGCTACGGTTGAAACGATCTTCGCCAGGTGCATCGCTGATCTCCTCCATGCGTCCCCGGTGGCGAACGCTGACGTGGTGCGCGACGCTCAGCACGCACAGTCGATCGGGGTCGGCCCAATAGGTCATGTGCACTGCGCTGCAACAGTCGTACGCGACGGTCGAGGGTGCCGCCTGCGAAGTTACGCGTGGCCGGCCCGGTCCTGAAAGGGCGGTCGACGGTGGCGCCACGTGCAGGCCTCGAGTCCCACCGCGGGCACCGCCGTACCGGCTTGACGGTGTACACGTCGGAGCGGATGTTCGTCCGCATGCACCGGCGATCTCGGTGCCGGTCACGCAGCGCATCAGCGGCTCCAGGTCCGGAACCACCGCGCGGCGAACGAGGGGATGGACCGCTGCACGTCAGAGGAGTGGCTGCGGGAGGGGTGGCTATGGGTGAGAGGCCGTCGCGCACGCGTGCGCGCCGCGAGCGAGGTCGGGCTTGGCCGTCTACAGTCGCGGCGTGCTTCTGTGCGGCAGCGGTGGTGGCCGCCTGTGACGAGACGTTCGAGCCGACCGCGCCCACCGAGCTCGCCTTCTCGGTATTCGGTTACCTCGACGCCTCGGCGGATACGCAGTGGATTCGCATCATGCCGATCCGCCCGCTGAAAGTGACCGCGCCGGACACGCTCGACGCGACGGTGACCCTCGAGCACCTCGGGACCGGCCGGATCGTCGAGCTGGCGGACTCGCTCTTCCGATTCTCGTCGCACGGGGACCCCACCCTCGGTTCCGAGGGCGTGTACCTCCACAACTTCTGGACGCGCGAAGACATCGAGCCCGGGGCCACCTACCGGTTCTCGGCGCGACGGGCGGGCAAGGCACCCGCCGAAGCCATCGTGGAGATCCCTCCCGACTACGACGTCACGGTCGCGATCAGCCAGCGGAGCAGCTGGAGCGCGACCGACGTGGTGCAGATCACCGGAGTGAATCACCTACCGTTCCTGAAGGCGAGCGTCCGCTTCTTCGACGGCTGCGGGTGGGGGGTGAACGCGATCCCGTACGAACGGCGCTCGGACGACGACGAGACGCACGTGATCGCGATCGTGAAGCAGGGGGCCGAGAGCCGCCCCGACTGCGGCCGGGCGTGGGTCGCGAGCCGGGAGTTTTGGATGGTGGGATCGGAGGCGACCTGGCCGAGCGGCGGGTACGACGAGAACGCGCTAGGAGAGTCGGCCCGGACGTCCAACGTCACGAACGGGGTGGGATTCCTCGGCGGCGTGCTCACCAAGGTCATCCCGTACGAAGACTGCACGTTCGTGAGCGAGGGAGCGCCGATCCCCGACTACTGCGTGCTTCGCTACGACCGGGAAACGGCGACGGTGACCGGCACCGTCAGGGAGCCGCTGTGTTTCGGCGAGCTCGACTCGGTCGTCGTGCAGCTGACGGAGCTGGGCCGGGACCCCGCGAGGTTCCGGTCGGTCCTCACCGACGACGCCGGCGCATTCGTGTTCGGCGCGCTGGAGCCAGGCATTCCCCACAGCGTGTGGGCGCGCGCCCCGCGGGTGCCCATCGACTCGGTGTTCGACCCGACGATCTGGCGGTGGGTCTACACGGAGTGGGAGGACATCCACACCATCCACACCGACACCCTGACGTTCGTGTCGGGTGAGCNNCGTGCGACGAGACGCACCTGCCAAAACCATGACCACGGTGCGAGGCGCGATACTGGTACTCGCCGCCGCGCTGTGCGGCGTTCCGATCACGGCCGCAGCCCAGCAGGCGGCGATGCTGGGCATCGTGGCCGACTCCGCGACGGGCCGTCCCCTGGAGGACGTGGCGATCACACTCGACACCGGCGGCGAGCCGGTCTATCGCACCTTCACCGACCGCAACGGCTTCTACCAGATCCAGGGGATCAGGCCGGGCACGTACACGCTCAGGACCCGGCGCGTCGCTCACCTGGAACACACGGAGACGGTCACCCTTGCGGCCGGCGAGCAGCAACGGATGAGTATCCGGTTGGCGCAGACCGCCGTGGCCCTCGAAGAGATGGTAGTGACCGCGGAACGCGGCGCCGCCGTCAGCGAGCTGGGGCGCCAGATCGTGACCCCCGCGGATATCCGGACGGTGCCCGTCCCCGGCGGGGCGGGCGACCTGGTGACGTACCTCCAGACCCTCCCCGGTGTCACCACCACCGGCGATCGGGGCGGGCAGCTCTTCGTGCGCGGCGGGATGCCGACCGACAACCTGGTCCTCGTGGACGGCACGCCGATCTACCAGCCGTTCCACATCATGGGGTTCTTCTCGGTGTTCCCCGACTACCTGGTCTCCACCGCCGACTTCTACCCCGGCGGTTTCGGCGCCCGGTATCAGGGCCGCACGGCGTCGGTGCTGGACGTCCGATTCCGCGAGGGCGCTTCGCAGCGTTTTCGCGGCATGGCCTCGGTCGGCAACTTCCTCACGGAGGCGCTCGTCGAGGGACCGGTCCAGGGGGCCACAGTGCTCGCGTCCGTCCGTCGCTCCCTGGTCGAGGAGACGAGCGGGACCCTGCTGGGCGCCACGCAGCAGCTCACGTTCGACAGCCAGCTGCTCAAGGTGACCACCACGGCCAAGCGAGACGAGCGCTGCTCCGCGTTGGCCCTCCGCACGGCGGATCGCGGCCGGCTCGATCCCGACGAGCAGGAGTCGCGGGTTGCGTGGAAGAACCTGCTCCTCGGCGTGCGGTGCGTCACGATCGCGTCCGGCGGCCAACTGGTGGAGGCGCACTGGAGCTTCAGCCGGTCCAGCAGCGAGGCCGTGTCGCGCGGGGCGTCGCAGCTCAGCTCCAGCGTGAACCGCATCCAGCACGACCTCCACGCGACCGGTGGCGTCAGCGTGATTCCCGTCGAGGTCGGCTACGAATTGTACATGGAGACCATGAAGTAC
>JBDHDN010000327.1:0-4738 GCA_039591485.1 Gemmatimonadota bacterium | reverse complement strand
GTTTCCCGTCTTTGCCGTCGAGCCGGACTCCGTGACTGTCGTGCTGAACGGCCGTCGTCTGCCGGCATCGCGAACGGCCGCGCGTCTCACTCGCTCAGTGCACTGGACCGACCCGACGGACGTCGAGATCGTCGTCCTCGGACCGGACGGCGATCCGCAGGCGCAGCTGATGCGGCTCTTTCAGGGGGAGGGCGACCGCCTCGCGTTGGTCCACAGCAGTCACGAGCCGGTGTTCGTCAGGTTGCAGCGGTGGTTCGGGCGCGCCACGCGCACGCTCGACACGGCTTCCGGTGTGAGTCTCGTTCTGGTGCTCACGGATGACGATGCGGTACGGTCGATCGCGGTGCAGGCCACGACCACCATCGATACTGCCGCGCGGCTCGCCAACGTGATCGGCACCGTTCCGGGACGGCGGCCCGATGAGCTGCTCATCTTCTCAGGTCACTACGACCACGTCGGCATACGTACGCCGGTCGACGGCGACTCGATTGCCAACGGTGCCAACGACAACGCGTCCGGCACGACGGCCGTGATCGAGTTGGCGCGCTACTATCACGCGCTCGGTCAACCCGAGCGCACGCTCGTGTTCGTGGCCTTCGCGGCAGAGGAGGCGGGGGGCTACGGCTCCGCGTATCTCGCGGGCCGCCTGAGTGCGGACGAAATCGTCGCCCTGCTCAACATCGAGATGATCGGCAAGCTTGCGGCCGAGGGACCGCACCGGGCGTGGCTTACCGGGTGGGACGAATCGGATGTCGGCCCGCTGCTCGCGGCCGCTGTGCCGGATTCGGTGTTCGCATTCGCCGCGGATCCCTATCCGGACGAGAATCTGTTCTACCGCTCCGACAACGCCGTCTTCGCGCGCCTCGGTGTCCCCGCGCATTCCATCAGCACGACGCCGATCGACGTCGATCCGGACTACCACCGGGTGACCGACGAGGTCGAAACGCTCGACCTCGATCACGTGACGGCGACGATCCGCGCGATCGCCCTCGCTGCGCGACCGATCGTAGCCGGTACGGTCACACCGTCACGGATCGATCCGGACCGACTCCAGTAGGCGGCTCCCGACGCCGGCGCACCTGACCGCCGTGACCGACGCGCGCCCGGCTGGCTCTCGGGTCGGCTGCGCGCGGGTTCGTCAAGCGGAAGCCCGCAGGGCGGTACGGAGACTCCGTACTCGTCTGGTCGCGTCAGCGTCCAGGCGACGTGATTGGCTTCGTTCGGTCCTCGTATCCGGCCAGGCCAGGCGGTGGCGGCGGGTTCTCGCGGATCATTCGTGTCAGCTCGACAATCGCGCGCTCGAGTTGCGGGTCACGCCCCCACGCGAGTAAGGCGAATCCTCTCCGTCGTCGTTCGCGCTGTAGACCATCCGTGATCGGTCGGGTGCGAACCGGGGGAACGTCTCCTCGCCCGGCGGAGAGTTGAGCCGAACAGCACTCCCGCCGGCCTTTGGGACCACCCAGATATCGTTCGCGTACGTGAAGGCGACGGTGGGTCGCTGAGACGTCGGGATAGCGGACATCCGCGCGTCGATCTGGGCAGCGACCGGAGCGGCAGCCGCCGCAATCGTGACGAGGCTCAGGAGGGACCGAAGGTTCTTTGTTGCGTCTCCGCGGAGGCGCTGAGTCGGTTTGGCGCATGCCCCAGTTTCGCCGTACCGACCGCCCCACGGAGCACTGGGCGGAGGATTCGACGGGCGGTGGCACGTCAACGAACGCAGCTGCCTACCACTCGGTCGGTGGTTCCCGCGGCAGACCTCGCGAAGCGTGTGTGTCCTTGAAGTAGATGATGAGGTTGTAGCGAGTGGGCAGGCTCACTTCGTAGAAGTAGAGTTGCGGGCTCGTCGGCATGAAGCCGGCACCGATCGAGCGCATCTTGCGGGGCCCGGCCAGCCAGGAAGTGGCAGAAGTCGTGAGATCGATGCCGCGCACGTCGAGGATGAACCGTTCGAATCCGGCGCTGTGAAAGTAGTACTCGTAGCTGTCCTTCAGCGGCGCACCCACGGAGTGCTCGTCCAATCCGGCGTAGCCTCCGCCGGGGTGCACGGTGACTGCTCGGAACGATCCTTGGTAGAAGTCGAACCCAACAATGACCAGATCGTCGCCGTAGGCGGCGCGGAGATGGTGCCCCATCGACGCACCCATCCCCCCGAACGTCGGGTCGTCGGCGACATGCCCGTTGTGGGCCCACAGCACGATCTTCGCGTCGGGACCGGCCTGCTCGTGCAGCCACATCGCGTTCTCCGCCATGAACTGGTCACGGGCCGCCGGTATCCGGTCGGACGCCACGGCCTCGAATTGCAGGACGACACGGGCGCTCTGCTGTACCCTGGCGAAGGACTCCGGTGACGAGGCGGCTTCATACTCCGCAGCGTGCAAGACGAGGGAATCGAGCACTGCGGTCAGGTCGTCGCGGCAGTCGTTCCGATATGCGTCGGGCTGCGAAATATATGATGTGTCGGGCGGAAAGCGGCCCGTCGGGCCGTTGGCGAACGGCAGCATGCAGCCGTACGCGACCGACACGAACTCGGCCATCGGCTGATCGACCGCATCGAGGAACAGCTGCACGTTGTGGATGGCCATGCCCGGGTACTGCATGTCGAATCCGAAGAAGCTCACGGGGGGCGCCCCTCCGGGGGCGAGGTTGTGCAGCCGCATCCATCGGATCATGTCCAGCACTGCTTCCGTGTTCCATGTCCAGAAGTACAGCCCCGAGAGCAACTCAGCCGGATCGCCCTCACCCGTGTGGACGTAGTCGTTCACGCGGTTGGCCTCGGGCCACGTGGCTTCGATAGCGAACAGGTTGAAGTCGAGCTCCTTCACGAGGAACTCGAGGACGCGGTGCTTCATCAGGAAGAACTCGCGGGTACCGTGCGTCGCCTCGCCGAGCGCCACCACCCGAGCGTCACCGATCATCTCTTTCAACGGCATGAGGTCGTCGTAGTCCGTACCGGCCTGGGCCGTGGCGAAAGGGACGGCGGCGGACTGGAGCCAAGCGATGATCTCAGGCGATACCGTATCGGGCGGAAGCGAGCTCTCCGTCGGATCGCGCGACTCGCCGCATGCGGCGAGACCGGCGAGGAGCATGATCGGAATGGCGGTTGGGTGGGCCATGTTCGCACCTCCGCTCGGGGTCGCAGCGGCAGGCCCCGCGGGCTGACCAGTCGCGCCTGATGAGATCATCAGGACGCCCCTCGCTATTCAGAATATACAGTTGTGCCGCTCGAATCGCCGCCCCGTTTCCGGAAGCGACGATAGCCGCGCCACGTCGGCCCGCAATATCTTACGCGACAATGACGGACGATCGTGCCCGCGTGTCTTCGGCCCTCGCCGATCGGTACGGCGTCCTGCGCCAGCTTGGCGCGGGAGGGATGGCTACGGTCTATCTTGCTGAAGACCGCAAGCACCGGCGCCAGGTCGCCGTGAAGGTGCTGCGACCGGAGTTGGCCGCGGCGTTGGGCCACGAGCGATTCCTGCGCGAGATCGAGATCGCCGCAGGTTTGAGCCACCCGCACATCCTGCCGCTGTACGATTCCGGCGAAGCTGACGGTGTCCTGTACTACGTGATGCCGTACGTCGAGGGTGAGTCGCTGCGGGACCGGATCGACCGCGAGAAGCAGCTTCCCCTGGACGAGGCGCTCCTGTTGGCCCGCGAAGTGGCGGACGCGCTGTCGTACGCGCATACGCGCGGCGTCATCCATCGCGACATCAAACCCGAGAACATCCTGTTGCAGAGCGGGCACGCCGTCGTCGCGGACTTCGGCATTGCCAGGGCGATCAGCGCGGCGGGCGGCGGCAGACTGACCGAGACCGGTCTCGCCGTCGGTACCCCGGCGTACATGAGCCCCGAGCAGGTAGCCGGCGAGACCGATCTCGATGGACGGAGCGATCTCTACGCGCTCGGGTGTGTGCTCTACGAGATGCTTGCCGGACAGCCACCCTTTACAGGCCCGACGCTCGAAAGTGTCGTGCACCAGCACCTGGCTGCGGAGCCGCGACCGATCACGCAGCTCCGACCGGTGGTTCCCGCGGCGGTGGCGGGCGTTGTGCAGCGCGCCCTGGCCAAGAACCCGGCCGACCGGTTCAATCCGGTCGCGCAGTTCGCGGATGCCCTACGGCCCAGTCTCGCGACGACCGCCGCCACGGGGAGCGGAGTGGGTGCTCCTCGATCTACGCGGCGGCTTCCCTGGCTCGCGGGCGCCGCCCTCGCGGTCGTGGCAGCGTTGGTCGGGTTCTGGTCCCTGCGAAATGGTGAGGGTGTGCCATCCGGCAGTGATGCTGCCCCATCGGTCGCCGTCCTGCCCTTCGCCGATCTTTCCGGCGGGGCCAACGAGTACCTGGGAGACGGCATGGCCGAGACGCTCATCAGTGCCCTGTCCGGCGTGGAGGGCTTGCGGGTGGCGGCCCGTACGTCCGCGTTCTCGTTCAAGGGCAGGCATGAAGACGTGCGCGCCATCGGGCAGGCTCTCGGCGTGACGACGGTGCTCGAGGGCAGTGTGCAGCGCGCAGGAGAGCGGCTGCGCATCACCGCGCAGCTCGTCAACGCCCGTGACGGGTTCCAGCTGTGGTCAGCGAGCTTCGACCGCGACGTGTCAGACGTGTTTGCTGTGCAGGACGAGGTGGCGCGAGCCGTCGTCGCGGCGCTCGAAGTCGAGCTGGTCAGTGGTGCCGATGCCGAGGTCGTCGAGTTGGGGACGCGGAATGTCGCGGCCTACAACGCGTACCTCGAGGGTCGGTTC
>JBDHDN010000326.1:0-4748 GCA_039591485.1 Gemmatimonadota bacterium | reverse complement strand
GCACGAGCGCCACGGCGGCTGAGTCGAACCGCAGAACCATGCCATCGGCGATGTCGGCCGCCTCGCGGGTGAGGTTCTCGGCCTGGAGCCAGATGTCGTAGCCGGTGATCTGGACCGGCTTGCGATCCCAGTTCATGTAGTAGCTGAACGCACCGGAGGCCGATGGTGACCACGGGCCTACGTACTCCACGCCGAGGAGTCCGGCGAGCTGCCCGGCGGTCGTCTCTGCCGAGTCGCGGGCGGACACGCTCGCACTGCCGTCGGTGGGATCGACCCTGGCGAGCCGCTCGCCGAAGAGCGATGCCAGTGCGTCACTGCCGTGGGTGCTCACCAGGTACCGCAGGGCGGCGCTGATCTCGCGGCGGTCCTCGAAGACCACAGGCGCACCAGCGGGCTGGGCCGTTCCGTCGACGATCATCCCGTTGCGCTCGAGCAGGGTTCGAAGGCGACCCACCTGGCTCCGCTCGGATACCTGGTACGCTCCCCATGGGCCAGCGAAGGCGAGAAGCGAGCCCAGGCACAGCGTCGCGGGAATGATGCGTATGTCGCGCGAACGGGTGATGGCGTAGTACAGCGCGATGCCGGCGAGCCAGACGGACAGTCCCGTGAGGAAATACCGTCGCTCGGTGATACCGTACTGCCCGATCCGCTGGCCGATGGCGAGCCAGAGCATCACGATCGAGGGCAGGATCGCGATATAGAACGCTCGGGCGTAGGTGCGCATCCACCGGTTCTCCTCCCGCTCGGCCACCGGATAGATCATCAGCAGCGAGAAGATACCGGCTGCGGCGACGCTCGATACGAGCCATCCAATCCAACCGCCCGGCCACTGCTGCGTCACGAGCACCTTGAGCAGGTACAGGGTCAGAATGATGAGGTAGACCGCGACGAGTGGTACCAGCACGTATTGGGCGAAGACCTTGAGGATGCGGTCGTAGGTCTGGTCCTGCTCCAGCGCTCGGAAATCGTCTGGTACACCGGCAAGAAAGAACCAGGTCGCGAACACGAAGGCGATGAGGAACCACAGCCTCGGGTAGGTCTCCGGCTCGACGTTCAGCCCGAACAGCTTATCGAGGGCCAGCACCGCGATGGCGAGCCCGGTGAACAGCACCCCGGCAAACACCGCGGCCGCGATCCCGCGGAAGAGCAGCGATCGATTGTACTGCCAGAAACCGGTGCCCTCGCGCACACCGAGATACGGGCCGACCGCGACCATGAAATGAAAGGCTGCGGACAGCTGCAGGTACCGTCCGACGCCGACGGTGTCCGACCACCCGGCCCAGGCCGTGAGGAACCACGCCAGGAGTCCGACGCCCACGAGCCACAACGGGGCACGAATGGCCAGCGTCCAGCGATGCCGGTGGCCGACGAGGTCGATTGCGAGCACAAGCGGGATGGCCAGCGCCGCCGTAAACGTGAGGCGCAGCCAGAACTCCTCATCCTCATGGCCGACCGCGATCATGCCGGCGATCGCGGCAACCGCTGCAGCAACGAGGACGGCGGGAAACCGGACGGCCGCGCGTTGAGCGGCAGCGTGCAGAACCTGTAGCGATGGGAACGCCATGCGTGGATCCCCCCAAGCCAGACGTCGTTGCCGATTGTGTAAAGTACTTCATGGTGCAAAGCAAATGTGCCGCGCTGCCGATCGCAGTCAAGCATTCGCGGCCCACGCACTGGCCCCGAGCCTGCTAGCCGGCGCGCGGCAACGAGGGGGGAACGGCCGATGCCCACTGATCAGACAGGTCCCCGCGTGTGTCGGTCTTGCCACGCCGGCACGGCTGCGTTGGTTGCTGCACCACGGGAGACGGAGAGCAATGCTCCGCTGCCGGACATCTTCCGGCGCACGCCGTCGGGATGCACGTTTGCCTGATGCGCCACCCGCCACGGCGGAAGTTCTCAGACCGGCCGGACGATCCGGGCAGTCGCAAGCCGAAGGACACCGACAGTGCCGTGCGCGCGTACAAGCTGCGCGCGGCATTGCTCGGCATCGCGGGGGGCGTGGTTGTGGGCTTGGTCTTGGGTTGGAGATTCGGGACACTCGCCGGCCTGATCGGGATCGCCCTGGGATGGGTGATCGCGTATTTCATGGTCTTCGGGCTCTTCGAAGCCGCCGGTCGGGCCGCGCAGACCGTCTATGCGCCGAGTGGCGAGTCCACCCCCGCACGGCGCGAGTACTCCCGGGCGCAGGCGCTCCGTGCCGCTGGAGACTACGCCGAGGCGGTGGCGGCCTACGAGGCGTTCGTGGTGGAGTTCCCGACGGAGCCGGAACCCTACCTCCAGATTGCCTGGATCCTGCGAGACGACCTGCGTGCGTACGGAGACGCGGCAAGATGGCTGCGGCGCGCAAGGAGCGAGGCGCGGCTGACGCAGGGGCAACAGCTGGTTGTGGCTCAGGAGCTCATCGAGTTGTACCGCCGCAAGCTCGACGAGCCGCAGCGAGCGATGCCCGAGCTTGCCCGGATCTCGGACCTCGTACCGGGGACGCCGCAGGCCGACGCTGCCAGGCGGGAACTGGAGGAGCTTCGCAGGGACATGTGGGGGAGCTGGGGGGACGCCCAGATGTGACCGCGCCGGCGGCGAATGGCGGTACGGCGGAACCACGGTCGGTCGCTGGTCCACGTTTCCCTGCAGCCGTGCGGGCTCGGCCGCTGCGCGACGTGCCTCGCAAGGAACTCGGCGCCTCTGCGTCCTTCAGGACGCGTCGCGAGCAGAGCAACTGATGAAACTCGGCCGTCGCGAGGCGTGGCGCATCGGGGCGAGGCTGTGCCGCTGACGCCCTTCCAGCACGAGCTGCTTGCCACCCTCGCGTCCAACCCCACGGACGACCGCTACCTTGCGGCAGGGGCGGCTATGCACTTCGCGCCGAACTCCGTGCGCTTCAGTGACGACCTCGACTTCTTCCACGATTCTGAGGCACGGGTCGGATCCGCGTTTACTACACAGTCCGCGACGATCGATTCGTCGTACCGCGCGCGGACGCGGACGTGGCTGCACAGGGAATCGTGCCGCACTTCGGCGCGCCGGGTTGTGTCATCCCACGTGTCGCCGATGCGCCCATCGAGGATCAGGGCCCGGCGTAGCCGTCCGTTCCACCTGTGTGTGCCGCGAGAGCCAATGGTGTCTACCCGCACAACGCGTCAAGCGCGACGTGCACCGCCGATCTCGCATCGGGACGCCTAGAGCTTCACAGGATCTTCCCGACACCGCCTTTCTGACGCAGGGCAGAGTGCCGTCAGTCCCATGGAGGTCCGAGGATGCGGACCCGGCTGCACTCCTGCCTGCCTCCCGCCCTACCGTCTTATGGTCCTCCCTTCGTGGCGTCGATTGACAGCACTGCCGGAAGGATGAACCGTGCCAGCATCTCTTCCGGTACCCGCACCTTACCGTTCCGGTAGTTCCCGCCGGTAATCACGACCACGAGATCCAGCGAAGGGAACACCGAGATGTACTGGCCACCGTTACCGCGTGCCTCGACGGCATCGATGACCCGGTCGCCCACACGGTAGGGGAAGTGCCACCAGAGGTAACCGTACGCGTGTTCTGCCTGGAATTGCTGCAGCCGGCCGCGGGGGGTCCACGATTCACGCACCCACGTCTCGGGTAGAATGCGCCGCCCGTTCCACACGCCGCCGTTGAGGTACATCTGCCCGAAGGCGAGCATGTCGCGCGGGCGGAGGCGCAGGCCGCCACCCATGTACGGCAATCCGGTGGGGTCCAACAGGATCTTGTAGTCGGTGATACCGAGCGGCGCGAAGAGCGTGCGGTCGGCGAACCACTGCACCGGTTCGCCCACCGTCTGGTCCAGCACGCCGCCCACGATGAGTGGGTTCGCTCCGCCATAGTAGAACGGCGGGGTGCCGGGGTCGCCCACCATCGGGGCGTCGAGCGCGAGCTTCACCCAATCCCGCCGCGCGGTCTGCGACTGATAGGCGGACTCGGCGGCGGCCGCGTTCGGGTCGTAGTCGTTGGCGTCGAGGCCGGAGTTCATGTTCATCAGATCCGCGACCGTGATCTGCGCTTTTCGCGGATCCCACTGGTCGTACGATCGATACCGGGGCAGCAGGGACAGCGCCGGCGTATCCACGCTCGGGATGAGGCCGTCCTCGATTGCCAGTCCGACCAAGGTAGACGCCACCGTCTTGGATGCCGAACGCAGGTCCTGCCAGGTGGTGCGGTCGTACCCGTAGAAGTACTCCTCCACGACCAGCGTACCATGCCGCGCGATCAGGATCGCGTGCGTGAGTCCCAGCCGATTTTCGTCGACGGCCGCCACCAATGCGCCGATCCGCTCGGCATCGATGCCGACGGCGGACGGTGGTGCGGTGGGCCAGCCGTCCGAAACGGCCTCTGGGGCGCCTGCCAGATAGCCCGTGCCAGACGGGCGGGGCGGTCCGGCCGGTGCATCGGGCAGGGTCGGTACTTCGTCGGGCGGTACTCTACCGAAGACTACGGGGAACGATCCGCCGTGGCCCGTCACCGTGAGTGCAAGCGAATCGCGATGCGTGTCCAACGTGCCCTCGAACCACAGGCCGAGCGAGCGCTCACCCAGGCTCACCTCCACGCCGTCACATGAGAGACCGTATCCCCAGAGTCCAGGCATGCGCTGGTCGCGGAAGAACCAATATCCACCCACATTGCCGTTACCGTCGTCCTCGACGTACAGGTCGAGCCGGAAAGACCGATCGCTCGCATCGATCACGCTCCACTGGCCTTTCCAGGCCGGGACTTCACCGGTGGAGGATCGTGTG
>JBDHDN010000325.1:0-4750 GCA_039591485.1 Gemmatimonadota bacterium | reverse complement strand
CAGATGATGCAGCCCTTCGCCATCCCGCTGCCCTCGAAGCAGCTGAGCAGCGAGCGCATGCCCTCCTCGGATGCGCACCCGCACGTGCAGCGAACGCCGTCGGCGACGTGCGGGATGCCGCGAATGCCGTCATAGAGCGGAGCGAGATCGGGAACGTCCTGGAGCTGCTCGGTGGTCAGCACGCGGGAACCGTCGACCCCAGGACGTGGATCCGGATGGCTGCCGGACACCTGCACATGCCGACAACGCGCGGGCTTCCAGCGTGGAGTGCCGACGATCCCGAGCATTCCGAAAGCCGCCGCTGCGAGCAACGTCCGGCGAGACTGGTCCGCGGATTTGTGCACGGGGCGCTCCTGCTCAAGGCCGACAGAATTGGCTGAACTCCGACAACCTAACTCCCCTATAGAGGAAGCGCCAAAGCCGCACACAGAGGCTCATGCGCCGCAAGTCCGTCACCGTCGAGGCCGCGGCAGCGCTCCGGGGACGGGGGGTCTGCGGCCCGAACCACCGAATGGGTAGACCCGCGACGTTCAGGGGGCCCCGACTGAGGCGCGATCACGCCGGGACCTCTATGATCCCGAACCCGGGGTCACCGGGTTCATCGTCCTGCTCATCCGCATCATCTGCGGGTGAGGGATCGACCACGGTCCGCGTCGTGAGGCCGACGGTGGCCAGCTCGTCGGCGGTGAAGCGGAAGCCGTAGCGGCTTCCAACGAGGGCCAACTCTTCACGCAGCAGCCCATCCTCCGCCACCCTCCGCACGAATGCGGCGACATCTCTACTGGGCATCGCGATCTCCTGTGCAGGGAATGGGGATGGTCGTTCCTCAAAGGTCGGGTCCGATCCATGCGGGTTCAAGGGCCGCGACAACGACCCCAGACCACCGCAATGGTACCGGTCCGACGCTACACCCGCCGATGGGCTCGGCGGCCTACTCGACCCGATCCGTTGCTGGATCGGGTTGCTCGCCGAGAAACTCGACCCAGGCCTTCTTGGCGCACGCGTAGTGCGTGTCGGCTTCCACGAGATCCATGAACGCGACGATGGTGCGCTCGAATCGATCGCGTAGTTGCTCGTTTGCGATCTGCCCGCGATCGTCCAGCGCCTTGTGTGCCTGAGCCAGCGAAAACATGTCTGGGAACACGCGGGTACCGAGGTGCTCGAGCGGCATCCGCAGAGCCCACAAGCCACGGTTGCCACCGACCATCGAAGGAGAGGCGGACATCAGCAATGCGTGCGTCCCGTTGAAGGGCTGCGGGCGAAACCGCGAGACCCAGTCGATCACATTCTTGAGCACGCCGGGCATCGAGCCGTTGTACTCTGGCGAGGAGACCACGAGCGCGTTCGCCGCCGTCAGGCGACGGCGAAACTGCTCGGCTCCCGCGGGCAGGCCGCTCGCCGTCTCTGTGTCCTGGTCGTAGGATGGGCAATCGATCTCGCGCATCTCGGCCCGGTCGACCGAGCCGCCGTGCCGCTCGATGACGTGCGCGGCGAGTTGGGCGAGGCTTGCATTCAGAGACCCGGATCGCAGCGAGGCTCCGAACACGAGGAAACGGATGGCTTCGCGAGTGGATGGGGGGGTGACGTCCGAACCGGCAGTTGCAGGTGGTGGCATCCGTCGCTCCAAGGACCTCGGTGACTGTGAAAGATAGGACGGGGGCTCGGGCTCCGCCCCTCTGGCGTGTGTCCTCCCGTCTCGTGGGATTTCCAACTACGATTCGCGGCGGGTATGGGGAGGACAGCGGCCGACGTTGGCGCTGCGGACGCACCATCGAGGAGGATACCATGACCGCCTGGAGGCACTCGGAACCGGGCAAACCCTCACGCCTGGGCAGGGTCCTCAGTGCCCTGGCTGCCGCCGAAAGCGTACTCCTGGTCATCGGCGGCGTGGCCTTCGCCAGCGGACTCGATCGCTCGTCACCGGTCTGGGTCGGCTTCGTCGTCGCGCTCGCGCTGGTCGCGCAGGCGGTGCTCATGTACCAGTTGAGTACGCGCCTCACTGCAGCCGAGATTAGCGTGAGTTGGTGGCGCCATCTGTGGGCGCGTCAGCGTGAAGGGGACGACGCTTCGCAACTCGCACGCTGGCACCGCCTCGCCGAGGAGCCTTACGGATCCCCGGACGAGGCGTAGGCGCGGCGGCCGACATTACTCCCTCCCTCAGGGACCGGTCCGTGCCCCGTCGCGGCACTGCGGCCAAGTGCCAGGCTGGCCCGTGCGTGGATTGAGCGGCATGACCCGCTGATCTCGCGGTACCGTCTCAGGGTCTTCCGCAGCCAGATAGGCGAGCATGGCCGTGAGCAGCGCATTGTGCCGCACGTTGGCGAGCACGACCTTGTCAAAGGTGTCCAGGTTCGTGTGCCAGGTGTAGCTGAAGTAGTCCCACATCTCCGATGTGAGCGAGAACGCCGGCGCACCCGCGCAGATGAAGGAGAAGTGATCGCTGCCTCCGCCGAAGGGCGATCCCGGTAGGCTGACGCGCAGTCCACGGCTCAACTCGTCGGGTAACAGGCCGACCCACCGGCCTACGAACTCACTCGCGCCGATGAGCCCGAGCGGCGAGATGCTCGCGATCCGGCCGGTGCCGTTGTCCTGGTTGAACAGGGCCTGCAGGCCGGCAACCACGTCGGGATGGTCGGTTGCGTAGGCGCTTGATCCGTGCAGCCCCTGCTCCTCGCTATTCCAGTGGCCGGCGATGATGGTGCGTCGGGGATTCGGGTAGACCGCCTGGAGGATCCGCATCGCCTCCATCATGACGACCGTCCCGGTGCCGTTGTCGGTGGCTCCGGAGCCGCCATCCCACGAGTCGAAGTGGGCGGAGAGGACGACGTACTCCTCGGGGCTCTCGGTACCGCGAATCTCGGCGATGGTGTTGATCGTCGGGACGTCGCCCAAGAACTCAGCGTCCGCCTGAGCCCGGACCACCGGGCCCTGGTTCCGCTCGGCGAGTCGGGCGACGAGCCCGTAGTCCTCGCAACTCAGGGAGAACGTCGGAACCTGCTCGGTCCGCGCCTGGAAGATCCGTCGCACGCCGTACCCGTTCGGCCACTCGGTGGTCACGATGCCGAGCGCACCTGCGGCTTCAAGTGCTGCCGGAAGCGTGCGCGGGTTGAAGCCGGAGCTCTCGATCCGACTGCGCCAGTTCGCTTCGGCCGCCTCCCTCGCCTCTCGCATCTGCACGTACGCTTCGCCCGGACCGGGCTCGCGTCCCATGAACATCGCGCGCATACGTGCCTCCTCGTCCGGCCCCGTGTACTCCCGCCATGCGGCGTCCGGACGGCAGGTGGGCTCCGGGAACGAAACGGCGACGAACTTGCCGTCGACCTGGGGCAACCAGGCCCTGAAGGCGGCACTGTCGGGTACGTCCGGCAACACGACGACTTCTGCCTCGACCTCGCTTCCGCCGGGTGTGCCGGGGCTCCACGCCAGCATCATGGCATCGAGCGAGCGCAGGCGAGGTTGAATCAGATCGACGTGGCTCACGCCGCGCCGCCAACCGAGCCACGTGCCGTACTGCTCGGCACGGGCGGGGATTCCCCATCCCTGGTAGGTCTCGATGACCCAGTCGCTCGCTGCCTCGAGTTCTGGTGTGCCCGTCAGCCGCGGTCCGAGGGAATCGAGCAGCGTCTGGGCGAGGTGCTCGACCTGTGACCGCTCCGTGCCTTCGTCCCAGATTGCCTGGAGCACGGGGTCGGCGGTGGGAAAGCTCTGCGCGGCGGCCCGCGTCGGCAGCAGGAGTGTTGCTAGCGCCATGAAACGAACGGTGAATGACCGCATACGTCCTCTCGGGACCGTGGTGGAGATGTGAAATCGCTCGTAAGATACGCGAACGGCCAACAGGGCGGATGGCACGTCCGACTCACGAGTTTGCGACGCCGAAAACCGAACAGTAGCGTAGAGCGCCTGTATGGCGCGGCGAACCCCTTACTGCCTCTCCCGTGCGGAGGACACCAATGCCAGTACGAATCTGCCTGGTGGCACTGTTGATCGGCGCCTTCTCAGTTGTGGAAATGCCTTTGACCGCTCAGCAGGAGCCCGCGGAGGCTGTCGAGCGCGAGCAGGCGGGTGGTGAAGCCGCACTTCTGCCGGACGAGCCCGTCGTCACGACCCACTCCACTCGGATCGAAGGTCAGACGGTGCGCTATACCGTAACCGCCGGCTGGTTGCCGATTCGGGAGGACGGGGTGGTCACGGCGAAGATGTTCTTCGTGGCCTACACGCGAGAAGGTGTTGCGGACCTCGGCGCTCGCCCCCTCGTGTTCTCGTTCAACGGCGGTCCCGGCACGGCGTCCGTCTGGATGCATCTCGGCTACACCGGTCCCCGGCGAGTCGTGTATGACGACGAGGGGTTCGCCGTCATTCCTCCGGGGACACTCGAGGACAATCCCCACGCCATCCTGGATGTTGCAGACATCGTCTACATCGATCCCGTTGCGACGGGATACAGCCGCATGGCCGAGGGCCAGGACCTGCACCGCTACCACGGGACGCAAGCGGACATCGAGTCCGTCGGCGAGTTCATCCGCCTCTATCTCGTCCGTGAGAATCGGTGGCAGTCGCCCAAGTTCCTGATCGGGGAGAGCTACGGGACCACCAGGGCATCCGGGCTCGCGGGCCACCTCGCACGACGGCACCGCATCTACCTCAATGGGATCATCCTGGTCTCGATGACGGACCTCAACGTCGAAAAGGGTGACGACATCGCGTACGCGACGACGCTCCCCCAGCTCTCGGCTACTGCGTGGTATCACCG
>JBDHDN010000324.1:0-4786 GCA_039591485.1 Gemmatimonadota bacterium | reverse complement strand
GTACACGGCCGTGCCGGGCTCCAGCCGGTCGAGGTACCACAGGCGCTGCTGGTCGAAGGACGTGGGGGGTGGATCCAGCAGGCGGTCGCGTGGCACGAGCGGCAGCGGGGCCGCCGTTCCCTGCCCGTTCGCGGCGAGGTGCACGAGCAGCTCGGGCTTGCGCGCGCGGATTCTGGCCTGCAGGTCGGCGGTCAGGACACCCGGCGGCGCGCTGGCACGCAGGCTCTCCCCCTCCCGGTGCAGCTCGACCCCGAGAGCCGCAAGCTCGGCGAGGAACGACTGGAGGGTCACAACTCCACTTCCTCCCGTTCCCGATCGGCCGCGACCGAGGCGGCCTGCGATTCCAGCCACTGCGCGAGGGCCCGCAGCGTCGGATGCTCGAACACGGCCCGGAGCGGCAGCCTGACGGACAGACGCTCCCGCACGCGAGCAACCAGCCGTGTTGCCGTGAGCGAGTGCCCACCGATCGCGAAGAAGTCGTCGTCTCGGCCGACGCGGCTCACCCGAAGCAGCTCACGCCAGATGGCTGCGAGGTCCCGCTCCAACGGCGTTGCAGGCTCGACGAGCGCATCGCGTCGATCGGCGCCATCAGCATCCGGCACGGGCAGCGCCCGCCGGTCGAGCTTACCGTTCGGCGTCAGGGGCAGCTCACCGAGAACGATCAAGTGCTGCGGCACCATGTACTGCGGTACCCTCCTCTGCAGGAGCTCCAGCACCTCACCGTCCGAGACCGCGGCACCTGCCGCCGGCACCACGTAGGCGACGAGCCGCCGATCGCCCGGCTGGTCCTCCCGCACGAGCGCCACCGCCGCCTCGACAGTCGGGTGCTCGCGCAGCACCGTCTCGATCTCGCCCAGCTCGATGCGGAACCCGCGCAGCTTCACCTGGTGGTCCAAGCGGCCGAGGAATTCGAGGTTGCCGTCCGGCAGGTAGCGGGCGAGGTCTCCCGTCCGGTAGATCCGGCTTCCGGCCGGCCCGAAGGGATTCGGGACGAATCGCTCGGCCGTCTGTTCGGGGCGATCGAGATACCCCCGTGCCAGCCCCGCACCGCCCAAATACAACTCGCCGATCGCCCCGACCGGCACCGGCTGCCCGCGGCCGTCGAGCACGTAGGCACGCGTGTTCGCAATCGGCCGCCCGATGGTGTAGGGCCCGTCCGCGGTGCGCAGCGCGTAGGTCGAGTAGGTCGTATCCTCGCTCGGGCCATACAGGTCGTACACCCTCCGGGCCTTCGTGCGCGCGTAGATCTCACGCACGAGCTCGACGGTGAGCTTCTCTCCGGCGAGGTTGACGGTCTGCACGCCTGGCGGCAGACCTTCACCGCTCCCGAGCAGTCCCTCCATGGCCGATGGGACCGTATTGACCAGTGTGACCTCCTCCGCGGCCGGCGCCGCAGGGAACGCAAGCGCGTCGTGCACCAGCACCACCGCCCCCCCGCCGGTCAGTGGTACGAACAGCTCGAACACGGACAGGTCGAAGCAGATCGACGTCGACGCGAGCACACCAGCGAGCTCTTCCGGCCCGTACACCGTGTGAGCCCAGGACAGCAATGCCACCGCACTGCGATGTTCGATCGCGACCCCTTTGGGACGTCCTGTCGAGCCCGACGTGTAGATCACGTAGGCGAGGTCGTCCGGCGCACCGTGCGGCTCCAGATTCTCCTCTGCCTCTGATGCAAGCTCCGCTCCGTCGGCATCCAGCACCAGCACCGCAGCGGCACTCGGCGGGAGTACGGAGCGGACCGACCCCTGGGCGACGATCACCCCGAGCTTCGCGTCGCCCGCGATGAACGCGACGCGGTCGGCGGGATACTGGGGATCGAGCGGCACGTAGGCCCCGCCCGTCTTGAGGATGCCGAGCACGGCAGCGACCAGATCGGGGGTACGCTCGAGACAGACCCCGACGAGGTCTCCGTGACTCACGCCCATGTTTCGGAGCCGCCGGGCGATGCGGTTCGCCCGCGCGTTGAGCGCCGCGTACGTCAGCCGCTCGGTACCGCACACCAGCGCAACCGCGTCCGGCATGCCGGCCACCTGCGCCTCGAACCACTGGTGGAGCGTGGTGTCGGGCACGGGTGCCTCGGTGCGGTTCCACTCGACCAGCACCCGCTCGCGCTCGGCCTCGTCCATCACGGGAAGCGTCGCAACCGCTTCGGTCGGGTCCTCCGCAATGGCCGAGAGTATCACCCGGTACATCTGCAGCCAGCGATCGGCAGTGTCCGGGGCAAGCAGATCAGCACTGTAGTTCAGCTGCAGCGTGAGCGCTCCGTCGGCCTCCGTCAGATACAGTTCGAGATCGAAGTTGCAGAACTGCCGACGGTTGCCATGGATGTACACGTCTTCCACACCGAACGCGACGCCCTTCGTGGCCGTCTCGTACGTCAGGATCGTCGAGACCAGTGGCAGCCTGCTCGCGTCGCGCTCGATGGTGAGATGCGGCAGCAATTCCCCGTAGGTGAGGCCCTGGTGATCGAACGCATCGAGCAGCGTGTGCATCGCGCTCGTGACGTGGTCCGTCACCGGCCCGCCCTCGACCCGCACCCGGATCGGCAGCAGATTGACGCAGTGCCCTACCAAGCCGGGTTGGGCAACGGCCGGCTGGCCCGCCATCGCGAGCCCCACGACGAGATCGTCGTGCCCCGACAGCCGGTGGAGCAGCAGCGTGTAGGCCGCGGCGAACAGTCCAACCGGCGTGCAGCCCAGCCTCGCCGCGGTCCGCTTGAGCGACGCGAGATCCGCGGGCCCGACGGTGGCGCGCGCGTCGCCGCAGTGGTACGAGCGGCGAGGTGGGCGCGGATGGTCCCAAGGCAGCTCCAGCGTCGGCGCCCCGTCCTCGAACTGCGACAGCCAGTACCCCCGGAGCTCCTGGTAGTCCGGCGCCTCGCGCCCGGCGACCGCACCCCGCACGAACTCGGCGAACGACGGCGGTTCCGGAAGCGCCGGCGTGGCGCCCTCGGCGCGCGCCCGATAGCACGAGCCAAGATCCCGGTGGAGAATGCCCATCGACCAGCCGTCGCACGCGATGTGGTGCGCGGTGACCAGTACTCGGTGTGTGGCGGTATCGAGCCGCACCACGCTCGCGCGGATCACGGGGCCATGCTCGAGATCGAACGGCGTCGTCGCTTCGGCTTCGAGCAGGTGCTCCAGATGCACCGCTCTCTCCTCATCGGCCTCCCCGGAGAGATCGTGCACCGGGACGTCGATGGACGCGTCAGAATCGATCTGCTGCCACGCGCCATCAGCGCTGAAGCGCGCCCGCAGGGCCTCGTGGCGGGCGACCACGTCCGCGATCGCGCCCCGCATCGCGGCGACGTCGATCGGCCCCTCGAGCTCGACGACCGTCGAGATGTTGAAGGCGCACGACGCTTCCGGCGTCACCTGGCACGCGAGCCAGATCTCCTGCTGACCGGCCGTCAGGGGCACCCGCTCCGCGGGAACGGCTTGCGCCGCCGTTTGGGCGACGGAGTCCGCGTCGGCGAAGAACCCGGCGGCCCGCATCGCGTCGGCGGCCAGCTCGAATCGGTCGATCAGCTCCTCCACGTCGCGCGCGGTGTGCGCGGTGGTGAAGAAATGCGGCCGGCCCTCGTGACAGTGGACGCCTTGATCCCTCAGGTAGTGGAAGTACAGGCTCGCGTACTCCGCGACGCCGCCCACGACGATCAGAAACATCGAGCTGAACTGCTCGATCCTGATCGGCAGTCCCTCCGCCTCGAAGTGGGAGTTCAGCGTTCCGGCGAACCGCTCGGCCTGCCGGTTCACACCCTCCTGCAGGGCAGGTCCCCGGGACTTCAAGTGGAGCAGACAGGCTTTGGTGGCCGCCAGGGCCAGCGGGTGGCGCACAAACGTGCCCGCAAACCAGGTCACTCCCACCTCCGGCACCGACCCGTCGCCGTACTGCCAGTATCCGCCGTCGAGGGCGTCGAGAAACCGCGCCTTGCCCGCAACGATGCCGATCGGCATGCCGCCGGCGATGACCTTGCCGTAGGTTGTGATGTCGGCCTCGATGCCATACCATGCCTGCGCACCTCCCGGATGCACCCGGAACCCCGTGATGATCTCATCGAACACCAGCGGCACGTCCAACTCCGCGGTGAGTATCCGGAGCTTCCGGACGAACTCCTTGGGACGGAGCGTGGGCCGCCGGCTCTGCACCGGCTCGACGACCACCGCCGCCAGCTCGTCCGCGTGCTCCCTGATCACCTCGAGCGACGCGTCGTTCCCATAGTCCAGCACGAGGACGTTCTCGGACGCCGAGAGCGGGATGCCCGGCGCCACCGGCACAACCCGAAAGCCGTCGTCGGCCGGTACCCCCTTCACCAGCACCTCGTCGAACACGCCGTGGTAGTCGCCGGCGAACACGGCAATCAGGTTCCGACCGGTGACGGTCCGCGCCGTGCGAATCGCCGCGAGAACGGCCTCCGATCCGGTGTTGCAGAACGCGACCCGGTCCATTCCGGTGAGTTCGGAAACCAACTCCGCGACCTCGCCCGCCAGCGTCGTTTGCGGTCCGATCGCCCAGTTGCCATCCAGCTCCGCCCGAATCGCCTCTGTGACGAAATCGGGGGCGTGGCCGAACAGGGAAACACCGAACCCCATGGTGATGTCGATCCACTCGTTCCCGTCCACGTCCCACAGCCGGCACCCCTTTGCCCGCGTGCACACGATGGGATACACGAGGTCCTTCCACGCCTGCCGGAAGCCTGCGGCCGTGCGCGGATCCGCCAGGTGCCCGCGATGCTGCTGCGTGAGGCGCTTCGAGCCGCCGGTGCGTGCGGTGAACCGCTCGA
>JBDHDN010000323.1:0-4811 GCA_039591485.1 Gemmatimonadota bacterium | reverse complement strand
CGGACAACCGTTCAGGTAAGGCGCCGTGCAGGTAGCGACGGAACTGGTGGGCCGTCGGATACGCCCTCTCGGCCTGCCTGATCGGCAGGAGGCCGTTGGAGTCTACGGCCTCGAGCAGGACATCGAGCTGCTCCCCGGCGGCATCGACCATCCGTGGGAGGAAGAAGGCCGGGTAGTCGTCAGTGATCACGACGCACGCCGACTCTCCCAGCGCAGCCAGGAGCCCGCGGCCGGCCCTCGCCGAGGGCTCAACGTATGGGAAGTAGCGAACGCGCGCCCTGTCGCAGACCCGAGCGTTGTCGGCCATGCCGTCGATCACGAACCGGTGCAGCCGGTCGGATGCCCAACCATACGCGGCCCGGAGCGGCTCGAACACGAGCACAGGCTTGTCCAGCTTCCTGGCCCACTCGCAAGCACGATCAAGTGCGAAATTTGACGAAGTCCGGCGAGCCGCGACCATCCAATAGAGTACGAAGGACCCATCTTCACTGACCCGTCCGCCGTTGATTTTCAGGACCCTCTTCGTGTCAAGTGACAATTTTATATCGCTTTCTAATAAGGACTTGAAGTGCTCGACTGAAAGTTACTTCTCAGGATGAAGTGAATTCGAAGGGCCGCGCGGTTATCCACACGACGACTCGCTGATACCTATACGGAGCCAAACTGGAGCCTGAGTATCCTGGATTCTATTGTCAATGATATGTCTAGGACAACTTAGCGGTCTCGATGCATCACGGCAAGCACCCGATTCACGATCGACCGTTGCGGCTACATGCCCGGGCGGCTATCCTCCCCGCGCCATGGTGACCCATCCCCGCCCCGTCCTCGTGATGAGCAAGTGCCTGGAGCTCGACGCCTGCCGCTACAACGGGCAGCTGATCCGGGCGCCGCTCGTGTTGAGCCTCATGCCGTTCGTGGACCTCAAGCCCATCTGCCCCGAGGTCGAGATCGGGCTCGGGATTCCGCGCGACCCAATCCGCCTGGTGTCGATCCAGGGGGTCCAGCAGCTGGTGCAGCCATCCACGGAGCGGGACGTGACCGCCGAAATGGCGGAGTTCAGCGATCGCTACCTCGGTTCCTTGACCGATGTTGACGGGTTCCTGCTCAAGAGCCGCTCGCCGTCCTGCGGCATCAAAGACACGAAGATCTACAGCGGGGATGGCGGAACTCAGCCATCCGATCGGGGGCCCGGGATGTTCGGGGGAGCGGTGCTGGAGCGGTTCCCTCACGCAGCCGTCGAGGACGAGGGCCGGCTCACCAATTTCCGCATCCGGCACCACTTCTTGACACGGATGTTCGCCAACGCAGCGCTCAAGGACGTGGCTCGTCGCGGACGCATGGGCGCGCTCGTCGAGTTCCATGCCGACCAGAAGCTCACCCTGATGGCGCACAGCCAGGCGCGGCTCAAGGAGTTGGGCCGGATCGTGGCGAACCCCGACCGGCTGCCGTTCGAAACCCTCTTCGCGGCATACCGGGACAGCTTGTCGCAGGCCCTGGCCAAGCCGGCGCGCTCGACCTCCAACATCAACGTGCTCCAGCACGCGATGGGCTACTTCTCCAAGGGGCTGCGCGCGAGCGAGAAGGCCCACTTCTTGGACATGCTGGAAGAGTACCGAATCGGTCGAGTACCGCTCAGCTCGCCGCTCTCCCTGCTCCAATCGTGGATCGTGCGGTTCGAGGAACCGTACTTGGCCCGTCAGTGGTACTTCAGTCCCTACCCGCGGGAGTTGATGGACCTGCGCGACTCCGGAAGGGGGAACTGAGCGGGTCCCGGTCCGCGGGTCGCCGCCGTAGTCTGCGACCCACCGGCTCTGCCCCGCAGCTGGATCGGGCGCGCCCCTTGCGTTGCTCCCCGCGCGAACTTGCGCCGTCAGGACGTCGGTGGCTGACGCGGACGCGGCGGCCTCGGATTGCGGTACACCATGCCGCGTCCGCACTCGGGACAGCGGAGGAGCCAGACACGATCACCGTGCTCGTCACCGACCACCCGGCGAAGCGGGGCGGCACAGGTGGGACAGAGCGCTGGCAGATTGCTGAGGCTGTTGCGGACGGTGCGAGCGGCTTCGTCGAGCGAGAAACCGCCGGTACCGCGGGGACGGCCGGTGAAACTCGACATGGTGGCCCCTTTGCCGGGGACGGACGGCCCGAGAATCCTTCCTACCCCGAGGGTACATGGTAGTGCCTCCCGAGTGAAGGCACCGTGAAGGACCGATTGCACGGGGACAGTGGCACGACCGAACCGTAACCGACTACCTTTGCTGCCCATGAACGCGACCGACGCACGCATTCCCAACCTGCCGGATCGGATTGGCGGTCTCGCCGGCATCGCCACGAACCTCTGGTGGAGCTGGAGCCGCGACGCACGGAACCTGTTCCGTGCCCTCGACCAGACCCTCTGGCAGCGCACGCGGCACAATCCCATCGAACTGTTGCAGCTCGTCGACCCGATCCGCTTGATCGAGTGCGCGCGTGACGAGACGTTCGTCCGGCTGTACGACTCGGTGCTGGCCCAGCTCGAAACGGCCCTCGCTCGGCGCCACACCTGGCTCAGGGAGCGGCACCCCGACGCCGCGAACCGCACCATCGCCTACTTCTGCGCCGAGTTCGGCCTGCACAATTCGGTGCCGATCTACTCCGGCGGTCTCGGCGTGCTGGCCGGCGACCACTGCAAGGCGGCGTCCGACTTGGGCATCCCGCTCGTCGGGGTCGGGCTTCTCTACACGGCCGGCTACTTCGATCAGCGCGTGCGTCTCGACGGATGGCAGGAAGACGCCGACGACCCGCTGGATCCGACGATCACCCCCTTGATCCCCGTACTCGACGATACGGGCAGCCCGTACCTCGCCGAGATGCCCATGGGTGGCCGCACCCTCCACGTCGGTGCGTGGCGCATGATGGTCGGATCAGTGCCGGTCTACCTGCTCGACACCAATCTCGAGCGCAACGACCCGCAGGACCGCAGCCTGTCGCTCAAGCTGTATGCGGGCGGACCCGAAATGCGGCTCCGCCAGGAGTGGGTGCTGGGGATCGGCGGTGTGCGTCTGTTGCGCCGCCTCGGGTTCGAGCCGGCGGCGTGGCACGCCAACGAGGGACACGCCGCCTTCATGCTGTTCGAGCGCGTGCGGGAGCTGGTGCTCGAGGGCGCATCACTCGATGACGCCGTTGCGCACGTCCGGGCGGTGAGCGTGTTCACGACCCACACGCCCGTGCCCGCCGGTCACGATGTGTTCTCGCGAGACCAGATCGACCGGGTCGTGGGCACCTATCCCGAGGACGGAGGCGTCCCACGCGACGCATTCTACGAGTTCGGTCGACACCCGACCCACGACCACGGTGCCTACCACATGACGGCGATGGCCATCCGCCTGTCCGAGTACGTGAACGGTGTGTCCGAACTGCACGGGCGGGAGACCCGTCGCATCTGGAAGGTGCTGTGGCCCGACCGGCCGATTGAGCGCGTCCCGATCGGACACACGACGAACGGCGTGCACCTCGCCACCTGGATGGCGAATCCCATGATGGACCTGCTGGACGCAGCGCTCGGTGAGGGATGGGGGATGCGGCTGGAGGAACCGACACTCGCCGAGGACGTGCTCCGCATCGATGGAGCCGGTCTGTGGAAGGTGCACACCGACCTCAAGCAGCGACTGCTGGAGTACGTCCGTGAAGAAGCACGGCGCCGCTGGCGCGACCACTGGAAGGAGCCCGGTCACGTCGTCTCCGCCGGTACCCTGCTCAGCGCCGACGCCCTCACCATCGGCTTCGCCCGTCGGTTCGCCACCTACAAGCGCGCGGACCTCCTGTTCCGGAATCCGGATCGGCTGCGTCGTCTGTTGACCGATCCGAAGCGCCCTGTCCAGTTGGTGTTCGCCGGCAAGGCGCACCCGGCCGACGAGCCGGGCAAGCGCATGCTCCAGACGGTCTATCGCCACGCCCACGATCCGAGCTTCGAGGGACGCATCACGTTCCTCGAGGACTACGAGATGCACCTGGCTCACCGTCTCGTGCAGGGCGTCGATCTGTGGCTCAACGTGCCGCGCGTCCCGCTCGAGGCCTGCGGAACCAGTGGCATGAAGGCGGCGCTGAACGGCGTACCGCAGCTGGGCACGCTCGACGGGTGGTGGGCAGAGGGCTACACGGGTCGCAACGGCTGGGCGATTCCGTCGGGCGCCCGTGAAAACCCCGACCCCAACGACGCCGAGCACGTGTACCGGTTGCTGGAGGACGAGGTCATCCCGCGCTTCTTCGAGCGAGACGGCCGTGGCCTCCCCCTCGGATGGCTCGACTTCATGCGGCACGCGCTTCGCGAAGCCCTGTCTCGGTTCACGGCGCGAACCATGCTGCGGTGCTACACGGAGGACCGGTATCTTCCGGCCATGCGGAGCGACGCGCGAATCCACAAGCCGTCGATCGCATGACAGACACGCCGGCCGCGTCGGACCTGGCACTCGCGCGCCGGGCGGAGTACGGCATCACGCGGATCGCGGGTCGGCGGATCGTCCACTGCACGGCGGAGTTCTGGCCGTTCGCGCGCACCGGCGGATTGGCCGAGGCAGTGCGTGGGCTCGCCAACTTCCAGTGCAGTGTGGGACAGCCCACGTCCGTGGTGATGCCCTACTACCGGGCTGTGCGGACCTTCACCGATGAGGTCGAGCCCGTCGTCGATACGTTCGCGGTCACGGTCGGCGGCCGCGAGGAGCGCGCACGGGTGTGGCGCTACGCCGGCCGGGAGCGCGGGCCGGCGGTCTACTTCGTCGAGCATCCGACCTTCTTCGACCGGGACGGGCTGTACGGCGAGGCCGGCTCGGACT
>JBDHDN010000322.1:0-7221 GCA_039591485.1 Gemmatimonadota bacterium | reverse complement strand
CCCGAGCTGCGCCATCGCCTGCCGTTCCTGCATTGCCTGTCCGATCGCGTCGTCACGAAGCACCACCGAGCCCAGGCCGTGCAAGGCAGCCAAGTTGTCAATCACGGGGTACGATCGGTCGGGGTCGAAATCCCAGGGCTTGAAGAGCGTGCCGTGCAGCTCGGTGACGCCATCGGGTGCAACAACCGAAAACTCCTCCGGCGGCGACCAGCGAAGCTCTCCACGAATCCGATCGGTGGATCCCGCCTCGAGCGTCATGATGAACCGGCCGTCCGTGGCCTTGAGATCGGTGCGAAGGGCACGGTCGCTGGCAAGATGACGATCCAGAAAGTACTTGCCCGAGGGTGACAGGCTCCAAGAGTGCTGGCCATGCTCGGCGCTGAGTCGCTCGATGGCTCCTCCGGCGAGGGGAACCCGCGCGACGTGCCGATCGTACGGACGATCGTCGTCGAGCTGCGCGGCGAAATACACCCATCCACTGGCTTCATGCGCTCGGAACGAGCGAACGGGATGGGAACCGGTCGTGAGCGTGCGGAGGAATCCGTCGCGCACGTCGTACAACACGAGGTTCTGATAGCCGTCACGTTCGGATCGGAAGATGAAGCGCCGACCGTCGTCGAGAAACCGCCAGTAGGGGGGCTCGTTGGGGGCATACTGCGTGCCGTACTCCACAGATTCGGAATCGAGCAGACGCACGCTTGCGTCTGCCGGATCCACGACCAGCAGGTCCAACACCCGGGCCTGCGGGCCGCGGCGCACGACAAGCACGCCCGAGCCATCAGGAATCCACTCGACCGGTTCCACCCACTGGCCGGGCTGCGGCTCGATCGGTACGCGCGCATGCGTGTTGGATTTCAGATCGAAGAGATGTAGCTCGAACGCCTCGGGCGTCTTCGCCCACCACCAGACTGGCCACATCTCCACGGTGGGGGCGAAGCCCTTCTCCGGAACGTCGTCCCAGGCGGGATATCGGATGAGCGGCCATCGCTCCTCGATGGGGTCCGCTCGCCGGCCGGCCAGCAGGTAGCGCGAGTCAGGTGACCAGTACGCCGCGAGTCCCCACATGGCCGCACCCCATGGTTGATCCGCCGTGCCGTCCGTCGTGAGCATCACGACGGAGTCGGTCGCGACCTCGCGCAGCGCCAGGTTCTCATCAATCAGCGTGGCCATCCACCGACCATCGGGCGATGGCTTCTCGCGGAGCAACCAGATTCCGGGGACGCCGGCGTACTGTTCGACGAATCTCGGTGATTGCATGGCCTCAGGGTCCGGGGCCGGCCGGACGTCATACGAATCCAGATCCAGCTCCCACCGTCCTCCTTCGATGGCAAACGTGATCCGATCCCCGGATTCGGATGAGAAGTCGAACCGATCGAACGGGAGACCGTCGGTCTCGAGGTCTGCTTCGGTGGCGCCTTCGATCGCCTCCCGGAGCCGAGGCAGGTCGAACAGGTCCGTCACGGTCGACGTTCGGGGATCGACGAGCCGATGAATCGTCTCACCATCTTCCTCATCGGCGTACCAGAACCGGTCTCCGTCGGCCATCCAGTGGGGCGTGACGTCGCCGCCGCTGAGGTAGGAGCGAAAGTCCAAGTACCGTCGAAAGATCTCCATTCGCTCGGCTGTAACCCCTGGATCGGATCCCTGAGGCGCGGTCAGTGCACCGAGTGCGGCGAGGGCGAGCGCTGTGGCGGTCGTCACCATTATCGCATCCTCCTCAGAACAGGGAACGAGCAGACTCGGGTGCCGTGCGAGGAGAGCTGGAACCCCCGGGCCGACCGCTACCCGCCGTCCTCGTTCTCGAGGAGCCACACCTCGCCACGCCACTGACCGCCTGTGTAGGAAATCCCGCTGCCGCCCGGCTGAAGACGGAGATTCGGGTAGCCCACGAAAACCCGCGGCAGCTCGACAATCCGTGTTGGATCGCCGCCTCCGGTGGGCATCCGCCACACCGCACCCTCGTCGACCCACACGAGGTATCTGCCGTCGGGCGTCCACTGCAGACCGAGGCCCCACAGGTCAGCGTCGCGGAACAGTTCCCCGACCTCACCCCCGCCGATAGGCACCGTGGAGACCCTTCCGTCATTGGTGAACGCCAGGGTTTGCCCATCCGGCGAAACAGCCGTCGCATTGACGCCTGCAACGCGGGCGATGATACGTGAATCACCGTCGATCAGGTCGTGGACGCGGATCTCGTCCCGCTCCGGTCCGGTGTTTGCCAACACCGCGATCCGACCATCCGGACCCAGCGCATGCGCGCGCCAATCGGTGCCGAGGTCGGTGCCGGGCTCGACGACCAGCGGCCGCGCGTCACCGGACTGCAGGTCAATCTCGAACAGGCCCACGAGCCCGTCGCGCGAACCGTGGACGATCAACTTGTCCCCGTCCGGCGCCCAGGCCACCGCATTACCCGAGTTACCGCCACTGTCGAGGCGCCACGGGTACTCCCGGGTCTCCGTCCCATCCGTGCTGCGGACGAAGAGGCGCGCGGTCTCGCCGGATGGCCTCCGCACATAGGCGAGGTACCGGCCGTCCGGTGACCACGCCCCGCCTCTGCTGGTTCCCAGGGCCGGGTCCTCGACGGGGCCGAACGGCGTCAAGAGACGCCCATGCTCGATGTCCACCGAGGCGATCTGTACCTGTGTTTGTTCCACGGTGACGACGTAGGCGAACCCCGCGGACGTCGCTCCGAGTGGAACTGCGCGCCAGAGGTCACGGCGGACGAGCTCGGGATCTCCGGCCGGCCGGCCATTGGCGATCGGAACGCGGTAGAGCCCGCTTCTCAGCCCATCGACGTTGTACACGTACAGCGCCGTTCCGCTGGCACTCCAACCGAACAGTCGGTCGGACCCTGGAAGCTGCACGACCGCAACCTCGGCTCCGCCGTCGGTCGAGACGGCGTGCAGATCGATGTCATCCGCCCCGGATGATCGCGCACCGTAGACGACGTACCGTCCGTCGGGCGAATAGCGTGGTTCTTCGAACCGGTGGGCGCGCGCGAAAGTCACGATCTCGTGAATCGACCCATCCGCGACGTTGACGGTGGCCATGCGACGCATGCCGTCGGGGAGCCTGAACACCACCAACAGTCCGGTGCCGTCGGGCGTCCAATCCCAGGGTGAGTAGTGCGCGATGTCCTCGCGGCACGGCAGGACGGTGATCGGTTCGGCGCCGGCGCGGGTTGCGACCACGCGAATTTCCATCGTCTGCCGGCTCGCAACGCCTTTACCGCAGTCCTGCTGAATCCATGGATACGCGATGCGGCTTCCATCGGGGGAGAACCGGCCGGCGCCGGCACGGCCACCGCCATCCATCGCACCGTCTTGCGTGATCGCTCGCTCTTCTCCGGTGATGAGATCAATCACCGCCAGATTGCCGCCGCTGGGCCAATCAATGATCGAAACGTGGCGACCGTCCGGGGATACATCCCAGGGCCAGACGCCCACCGTTCGCAGGCGCCGAGCCGACAAGGTGTCAGCTCCGTCGGAAGGGATCATGGTGGCCCGCATACCGACGTGGGCCAGGCTCCCGGCTTCGACGTCCGCCGACCTGCCGTCCAGCGCAATGACGCCGAGGGCGAGGACGGCGAGGATCGTAAGGAGGGATGTGGGTTGCATGGTTCACTCTCCCTTGTCCGTGTTATGGCGACGGTGCCGAAGAGGACAAGGAACGGGCCACTGGGCGTTCCCTCCCGTATCTGAAGCGATGGCAGCGACTTCCGGTGATCGCGAATGTGCCGGCCGATCGTCTCGAACCGTCACGATCCGTAGCAGAGGCGCGCTGGACGTTACGCTTCCTCGCCCACGAACGGCAGCGTCAGTCGAGCGGTGGTGCCTTCGCCTGGTGCGCTCTCGAGGGTCAGGCTACCGCGGTGCGCAACAGCTATCCGGCGCGCAATGGTCAGCCCCAGGCCGGTTCCCTCCGCTCGGGTCGTGAACATGGGCTCGAACGCGCGCTGGAGAGAGTCCGGTGACATTCCACTGCCGTCGTCGTGCACGGCGACGTCGGCCAGCCCATCACGCAGCTGGATACGGACCGTCACCGACCCGCCGGGCTCGACCGCCTGGGCCGCATTTCGGAGCAGGTTGAGGAAGAGTTGCTCGAGCGCGCCAGCGTCGCCTTGTACATCGACCGGCAGGTCCGGGGCATGGACCGAGAGTGATCCGCATGCGGCGTCGAAGTCGTGCGAGGCCGCGTCCACGGCGTCACGGAGCGGTTCCCGCAGATCGAGCATGCCGGGCCGGAACTCTTTGCCCCGCGCACCCTGCAGCGCTTCCGATACCGTGGCGTCGAGCCGCGCAACCTCCCTGAGCGCACGCTCGTGTGCGGGTCGCAGGGGGGAATCTTCCGGCAGGTGCTCCTCGACCCGCTCCAGATCGACACGGATTGCAGTCAGCGGATTCCGGACCTCGTGCGCGATGGACGCTGCGAACTCGCCGACGGCGGCGAGAGACTCCCGCCTGGCGAGCTGCGCCAGCGTCTCCTGCAGGCTGGAAGTCATAGCGTTGAAGGCTCGGGCGATCCGGCCGATCTCCGGAGGACCGGCACCGTCGACCGTGCGCTCGAGCTCCCCGCGGCTCACGGCCTCCACGGCCGAAGCCAGGTCGTCGAGCGAGCGGGTCAGGCGCATCGTGATCACGATTGCCAGGAGGAGACCGATCACCGACACCAAAACGAGCAGCGCGACGCCGGTGCGTGCCTTCTCTGCAAGCAGGCCCTCGAAGGGGTTGCGTGGCGCGGCGAGCGCGAGCACGCGGTCCTGCCGGGCAAGGGCGCGATCGAAGGGACGGGGAATCAGCGAGGTCCCGCTCTCGGCGTGGTACAGTCCGACCAGCATGCCTTCCGGGGCCGCACCGTCGGGCAGCAGCGCAGCCGCCGTGAGGTCCACTTGAAGCTCGCCGAGGACTACACCGGACGCGTGATCCTGAACCTGGAACGAAACCGGCAGCGAGGGGGGGGCCGGGCTTTGCAGCCCCCCCGGTTGCGGAGTGGCGGACCGCCTGAGTTGCCACGCGATCCGGCCCTCCCTGTCCCGCAATCGGAGCTCCACCGGCGCGAACGGAAGGCCGTCCACCGCCACCAGAAGCGCGGCCGCCGCATCCGCATCGGGGCGTTCCAACAACCGCCGGATGTGGCTGCCGTCCGTCAGGTCGAGGACACTCGAGCGAATGCCAATCCAGCGTGACACGATGCCCGGCACCGCCTGTTCGATTGCCGCATCGAGTCGGGACTGCACGATCTCCTCTCCCGAGCTGACCGTGCTGCGCGTCAGCCAGACGCCAAGAACCACCGGGGGTACGCTGCCCAGCGCGAGCACGATCAGGAGGATGCGTATCCGGAACGACGGCCAGGTCATGCGGGGACTCGCTTCCGGCGCCCAGTCACTCGGGACCGGAGCTTCGTTCGCGACGCAGCCGCTCGACCAATCGTGCGAGACCGTGCCGTTCGATGAGCCGGTCCAGCCGCGGGCGGGAGACGCCGAGCAGCCGTGCCGCGAGGGCCTTGTTCGCCGCCGCGACCTCCAGCACCCGCGTCACGTGGTCGCGTTCGGCTTCGTCCAGCGTCGGCACGTGCGGCGGCGCTTCCGCCTGGCTCCCCAGATCGAAATGGTCGGCCCGGATGACCTTGCCGCTCGCCGCCACGGCCGCGCGTGTCAGCGAATTCTCCAGCTCGCGCACGTTTCCGGGCCAGTCGTGCATCATCAAGGACCGGAGCGCTTCCGGTGCCAGTACGAGGCCTGGCTTGCCCGTGGCGTGGGCCACCTTCTTCACCACGTGCTCGGCCAATAGCGGGAGATCATCCATCCGCTCCCGCAGCGGCGGCACCCGAATCTCGACCACGCGGAGCCGATAGTAGAGATCGGCCCGGAAGCTCCCCGCCTCCACGAGCTCCTCGAGATCTCGATGCGTGGCCGCGATCACGCGCGCCTCCGTCCGAGTCGGTCGCTCGGCGCCGACAGGGAAGTACTCGTGCTCCTGCAGCACGCGGAGCAGCTTCGCCTGCAGTTCCACTGGCGTATCACCGATCTCGTCGAGAAAGAGCGTACCGCGCCCGGCCATGGCGAAGCGTCCCTTCCGGTCGGACGTGGCACCTGTGAATGCGCCCCGCAGGTGACCGAATAATTCGGACTCCAACAGCCCTGCCGGGAGGGCTGTGCAGTTCACGGCTACGAACGGCTCGCGTGAGAACGGCGAGGCATCATGAATGGCGTGCGCAATCAACTCCTTGCCGGTGCCGCTTTCGCCCCGGATCACGACGTTCGTACGATTCGCCGCGACCTGACCGACCAGCTTGAAGATGTCCACCATGCGCGAGTCCCGGCCCACGAGCCTGGTGCGCGTCGGGCGCTCCGTCGCTTGCTTGCGTGACGACGCTCGCGCCTCCTGCCGGGCCGCACGGTCCTCGGATACCCGCTCCAACACCCGGCGGAGCGCACGCAGGCCAAGCGGTTTCACCAGGAAGTCGGCTGCCCCGTCCCGCATTGCCTCAGCCACGGTGGGCAGGTCGTCGTAGGCGGTCATCAGGAGCACGTCGAGGTCGGCCGATCCCGCTCGCAGCCTCCGAAGCAACTCGACGCCATCCATGCCCGGCATTCGGATGTCCGTGAGCACGACATCCGGGCTCGATTGCGCGACGGCCTTGAGCGCGGCTTCACCGGAATCGGCGACCATCGCAGACCACCCCTCGGCAGACAGGGCCTCCGAGAGCGAGGTCCGAACCCGGGCATCGTCGTCTACGATTAGAATCGAGCGGGTCATGTGGCCTTCAGAAGACAAAGACTGTGCCATTGGTCGTGAGTCACGTATCTCATGGCGTTGCAAGAGGCTAGTCCGAGTTCTTGAACCGTCTCCGGCGGTCCGCACGAGGAGAGAGTAACGGTTCGTTACGGTTGTTGCGAGGGACTGGTGGCGGCCTGACGCCTTTGAACTCCTGCTGCTCAGTGCGATGCCGACCAGGGTCGGGAGCTGCACGGCGAGCGGCGGACCGCCACGCGCGCCGCGCCGGCAGCAAATCCATGTCAGACCGTGGGCCCCCAAGAGCCCGGCAAAGCGCGCTTGAACCTCCTATCCCTTCGCGGGCGCGCATTGCCGATCTCGCCGTCGAGGATGTGGTGTGTCACGCCGTGGCGGGCAAGACGTAATGGCGCGATACATCGGGCGTTCCTCGCTCGGCGTCCCGACGCTCCGCACCGCGCAGTCCGACAGCGCATTGGACCGACAT
>JBDHDN010000321.1:0-4866 GCA_039591485.1 Gemmatimonadota bacterium | reverse complement strand
ACTCACCGTCGCTGGCTTCCCCTACGGCCACCCCGCCGCGTGACGTTTCTCCCCCCTCGAACGCCACTGGCCCCGAGGCCGTCGTCCCGCCGACGGAAACGTACCGTTTCCGCGGAGAGGAGGATGGTATGCGCCTCAGTATCCTGCTCGCGATGCTGCTCGTTGTGCCATTCGCCGACACCGCCGCGCAAGACACCCCATCCCAGCGCACCGGCGGCTGGTTCGGTGTCGGGTTCGCCTATGGACAGCTGTCGGGCCGGGGAGTATCCGACGTAAACAACCATACCGCCGCAGTCCATGTGCGGACCGGCGGGACCCTCTCATCACACTTCCGCCTCGGAGGCGAGTTGGACCTCGGTGGGGGCGCCGGAATGCTCTCCGCGGCACTTGCGCTGTCGGGCTACGCCTACCCGGTGGCCAACGCCGATTTCTTTCTCAAAGCGGGTATCGCCGCGCGTCACTTGAACGAAGGCATTGCCGACTATCCCGATGCCGTGACCGACTTAGCCGGTGTTGTAGGTCTCGGCTATGACTGGCGACTGGGCGGGCGATTCTCCATCACCCCGTTCGCCCAGATTGCCCTCGCACTGGCCGTGCTCACGACGAACGAATACGCCGAAGGGACGGACTGGAACCTGACCCAGTGGCACGTAGGTGTCAGCTTCACCTGGCACTAAGAGGTGCCGCTCGACCGATTCCGCGAGTCTCCGGCGGCTCGAGAGTAGAGCATGCGCACCGTAGGACTGTTGGCCTTGCTGCTTCTTACTCCACTCGCCGGCGCAGCTGCTCAAGACGTGCCGCTCCAGCCGGGCCGGCGCGTTCGCGTGACCGTGCCGAGCGCGGCCGTGAGCGGACAACAGGCAACGTTCCAGCGGGTCTCCGGTGATACGCTGGTCCTGTCGTCCGCATCGTATGCGGTGAACGATGTGACGCGGCTCGACGTGTCTACCGGCCGCCACGGCCATCCGTGGACTGGCATGCTCATTGGACTCCTCGGCGGTGCTGCGGCTGGAGCCGGTATCGCAGCAGCTGCATACGATTCGAACGAGGACTTCTACGCCCTCGTAGTGCTAGTCGGGGCCGGGATTGGCGCGGGATCGGGGCTGCTTGTTGGCGCAGTGGCGGGAGCGTTGATCAAGACCGAAAGGTGGGAAGAAATCTCACTCGACCGCGTGCTGGTGAGTCTCATGCCGACGCACGAGGGACGACTCGCGATCCGCCTCTCGATGACGTTCTGACCGGAGGTAGCCATGCGCATGGGCAGAGTGCTCACAGTCTTGTACCTCGTGCCGGTCGGCAATGGGTACGCGCAAGACCTGCCGCTCCAGCCCGGACAGCGGGTGCGCGTGACCGTGCCGAGCGCGGACGTGAGCAAGCAAGAGGCGACGTTTCAGCGGATGGCCGGAGACTCGCTGGTGTTGTCGTCCGCATCGTACGCGACAGCCGATGTGACGCGGCTCGACGTGCACGCGGGACGGCGGTCTAACACCGTGGCGGGCGCTCTCATCGGTGCACTCGTGCTCGGCGGCGCCGCCCTCGTTACCGTCGAGGCCGTCTGCAACAGCGGACAGATGACCTGCGGCAGCGAGAATGCGTCCGCCATCGCCGGCGCGCTGGGCGTGGCAGGCGGTGCGTTGCTCGGTGCGGCGATCGGGGCCGCGGTAAAGTCCGACAAGTGGGAGGAAGTCCCGCTCGACCGCTGGCGCGTTGGTGTCGTGTCGACGCGAGACGGGCAGCTCGCGCTCGGCGTCTCGCTGGCATTCTGATTGGAGATGGGAATGCGCAGGCGGAGGAGGCTCGAGCGTTGCCCGGAGGAGGCCGCGAGCGGCATTGGTGCGAGCGAGCGCTCCCTGTTCGGCGCCCACCGAATGCGAGACTGTTACATCGGTGACGGTGAAGCGCTGCCCGGCGCCGTCTCGCTGAGGGTGCTGCGTGCGTCATGCCTGACAGGTGTGGTGCCGGCACTCGTCGCGCTTTCCCTCGCGTCGGCCGCGTGCGCCAGCCTGAAGACAAAACGCTTCGCGGACGACCCGACCTTTCCGGAAACCGCGCACAGGATCGCGCTGACGGTCCACAGACCGGCGAATGTCGGTGCCACCCGTACGTACTCGTTCGCGTCGGTGAAGCCCGGGGCGCAGGCCGCCGGCACCCGCGCCCGACAGATCACTCGGAGCGCCTCCCCGTGGCGAGTCGTCGTGCACCGACCCGCGGACGGCGTTTCCCTGGTCTCGCAGCAACACACGCTGGTGGTGGTTGACCCTGCTCGCGGACAGACCTACGAGATCGCAGGTGAAATAGCGGTGCAGAGGCAAGAACGGGAGGTCTCCAGGGGTGTCTCCGAAGGATCCAGCGTAATCGTGACACCGGTCATATTCTGGATCCGTGAAGCAGGGCGCCAGGCCGGACGTCTTTCGGTCACGACGTCGTCGCCGTGGGATCTCGAGATGCACATGGACGTCGTCCTCGGTCGGAATCGACTGCGCATCGTGTACGGGGGCGACCTCACCGGCAAGCGGTACTTCGCCTTCGAGAAGGGGGGCGAGTTGGCAGCGTTCGCCGAGTTGGCCAGTTGGGGTACCTCGGGGAGCGGTGAAATGCTGGTGAAACCGGATCTGGTCGAGGGGCTGGAACAGGACGTGCTCACCCTACTGGCCGTGGCCGAGGTGCTGGTGGAGGTCCTCGATCAACTCGATCCTGAAAGATCGGGAGTTGAAGCACCCGACGACGTACGGTGAGCGCCTCCGCAAGAGGGGATCCCGATCGGTTCACTCCTTGGCGCGTCGGGGGCGGCGCGCCATCTTGGCCTGCAGACATCACCGTCGCTGGCCTCCCCTTCGGCCACACCGCCGCGTGACGTTTCTCCCCCCTGGCCCGGGGCCGTCGTCCCGCCGACGGAAACGCGCCGTTTCCGCCGAGAGGAGGATGGTATGCGCCTCAGCACCCTGCTCGCCACGCTGCTCGTTGCGCCACTTGCCGCCGCCGCGCAAGACCTGCCGCTCCAGCCCGGCCAACGCGTGCGCGTGACCGTGCAGGGCCGCGATGTGAACAAGCAGCAGACGACGTTTCAGCGGATTGCCGGTGACACGCTGGTGCTGTCCTCCGCTTCGTATGCGCTGGCGGATGTGATGCGAATCGACGTGTACCTCGGGCGAAGGTCGAATGCTGGTAAGGGCGCACTCATCGGCGCGCTCGTCGGCACCGGTTTGGGCCTTATCGGTTCGATCGCGTGGATCGCAAATGACTGCGAGTTCATCGACTCGTGGGGCTGTGGCAGTGAAGAGGCTGGGGTCATGGTCGTAGGGACGCTTGGCTTGGCCCTTGTCGGCACGGGGCTCGGTGCCGGCCTGGGTGCCCTCATCAAGTCAGATAAGTGGGAAGAGGTGCCGCTCAGCCGCCTCCGAGTCGCTCCCGTGGCGATGCGCAATGGACAGCTTGGCCTGGCCGTCTCGGTCGCATTCTGACCGGAGCCGGTGTGCGAGGCTCCTGCTGTCCGTTCTCGTGACCGCGCCGCTCGGTCCGCTCGCCGCCCAAGCTGCGTCGACGCCACCGGCAAATTCCGGCTTCTGCCTCCGCCCGCAGCCGTCCTGCCGAGTCTCTACCATCACCGAGTTCGTTGGGATGCTGAAGCTCGGTGGGATTGATGAGCAGCGCGAGCAGGTCATCGGCGCCAATCTCGGCTTCACGTACCAGTTCGGTGTACGGTACGGCGCCGGCCTGTTCGGCAGCGTCAACGTCCACGAGCCCGGAGCGGAATCGCTCCTCATCAAGGCGCGCGGGCGTGCGTGGATCACGCCGTCCCTCACGGTCGACGTGTCCCCCGGGATCGTCTTGAAGGGAACGGACTGGGTCAATCTCTCTCGGGAAACCGTTGCCCCGGATCTCGTGGTGTATCGGTCCACGTCGGCAGCACTCCCGGGGTTCTCGGTGGATGCGGCGGTGGGGTGGAGCGACTGGGTCTCACTCGCGCTCCGTGTCGACGTGCTGCCCTACGACCACATCGACCAGTCCACCATGCGCAACGGCACCGTGGTGAGCGTCGAAACCCTTCCCGAGTCCGGGGCCTTCACCGAAGTGTTCCTCAACATACGCCTCGGCTCGTACGCCGGTATGGCACTCAGCCTCGCGGTGCCCCTTGTGGCCGGTGCCGTCTATCTGATCGCGTGTTCCGGTGGGGGGTGCAGTTCGTGAAGTCCGTCGACGATGAACGACGCTTTCAACTCCGAGTCCATAGTGCGTGCGGTGTTCAGTCTCCTTTCTTCGGAAGGTCACCATGTACCCTCGTTGGTGCCGTGTCCGACGCGTCGTCGCCTGTGTGCTGCTGCCGTCACAGCTCGTCGCGTGCATGTCGTGGAAGACACAAGAGGCGACGCCACAGCAGCTGGTCAATGAGGAACAACCCTCTCGTATCCGCGTCACGCTCACCGACAGTACGCGGATTGTCCTCACCGAGCCAACGATTTCGGGTGACACCCTCTGGGGACTCGTCGACGGTGAACGGGCAGGCGTTCCCGAGCCGGAGATCAGGGAGATGGCGCTCTGGAGGGCTAACGGGACGACCACCGTGATTGTGCTCGGCGTTGGCGTCGTCGTCGCAGCAGGAGCCTGGTATCTGATAACCTGTGACGGTGACCTGTCATGCAATCCGTAGAGCGGCCCGGAGCCATGCGCTCACAGGTCAACGATTGGGGCTATCCACACTGCTCGACCTTCACTCGGAGGTGTGAATGCGCGCACTCCGTCGTTCTATTGCCGCCTTCCTACTTGTGTGGTTTCTGCCGGCGTGCGCGACCTATCAGACCACGGACCTTGCCCCACAGGAAGAGCACGTGGACCATTGCACACAAGCGGAATCGTTCGGCGGGAATG
>JBDHDN010000320.1:0-4885 GCA_039591485.1 Gemmatimonadota bacterium | reverse complement strand
GACACGACCCACGCGATTGCCCCCTGCGGTGTGCGCGTGCTCATGACCGCGTGGATGGACGAGAGGATGCCCAGCACGTGGAGCACGATCACTGCGACGCCGACGATCATCCGGCTCCTCCGCCGTCGAGGTGAGCCCGTACCCGGTCCCGCCGGGGGGGCATGTGTCTGTTTGATGCCTGCGAACCTTCGCGCAACGCGCCCCAGCATTCCCGGCTCCTCAGGCGGTTGGGGACTGTGGTGGGGGTGCGGTGGCCACACCTCGGTGAAACTACGGGGTGGCGCGAGGGGCGTCGACCGCGCTCGGCCGGCTTGCGCCATCGTGGATGTGGGCGGAGTGGTCCCCCGCCTCGCTCTCCTCTACTCAGCCGGCTATCATCTGAACGCTTGGCCCGGCCGCACTGCCCCATCCGCCGGTGGGGCTCTACCGTAACCGGCGGCCGGGTGCGGAACGAACGCCGAACCCGATCGCCTCGATCGATAGGAGCCTCGATGCACGCGACACCAGCAGTGCCCAACAGGCAGGTCCTCGACACGGCGGTGGAGGTCGCCATCCGCCTCACGATCATCGGCGTGGTGGTGGTGTGGAGCTTCAGAATCCTCAATCCGTTCATCATGCCGATCGTCTGGGGCGTCATCATCGCCGTGGCGATCGCGCCACTGTTCGCCAAGCTCACCGTGCTGACCGGCGGACGCCGCGGACTCACAGCCGTGCTGTTCACCCTGATCGCGCTCGCCTTGGTCATCCTCCCAACGGTCCAGATCACCGACTCAGCGATCCGCAGCACGATCGAGCTGGATCGGCGGTGGGAGGAAGGCACGCTCACCGTGCCCGCGCCGAGCGCGAGCGTGCGTGATTGGCCGCTCATTGGCGAGCGGCTCTACGACGCCTGGGACACCGCGCACACCAACCTGCAAACGGCGTTGCAGACGTACCAACCGCAGGTGCAGGCGGCACGGGCCTTCGCCGTGGCCAAGGCCAAGGGCCTGGTCGGTGGGCTGCTCCAGACGATCATCGCCCTGATCATTGCCGGCGCGATGCTGACGTACGCCACGGGCGGTGAAGCACGGGTGCGTGCCCTGGCGAGCCGTCTCGGGGGTGCGCGGGGGGAAGGACTCGTGGGCATGTCCGTCGCCACGATCCGCAGCGTCGCGCAGGGTGTGCTCGGTGTGGCGCTCCTGCAGGCGGCGGCGTCCGCGCTGGGCATGTTCCTCGTCCACATTCCCGGGTGGGGCATCTGGACGGTGCTGGTGCTGGTGCTGGCCGTGGTGCAGCTGCCACCCCTCCTCGTCCTCGGACCCATCGCGGCGTGGTACTTCACGATGGCCGACAGCACCGTCGTCGCCATCATCTTCCTCGTCTGGAGTCTGCTCGTCAGCATCAGCGATTCGTTCCTGAAGCCGCTGTTCTTGGGCCGTGGCGTCGACGTACCGATGCCGGTCATCCTGCTCGGTGCCATCGGCGGCGTCATCCTGCACGGCATCGTGGGGTTGTTCGTCGGCGCCGTGGTGCTCGCGATCGGGTACGAGCTGTTCCGGGCGTGGATGGCAGGTCAGACAGAGGCCGAAGGCGAACCGGCCGCGGGCTGAGCGGGAGGCTGACGTGAGCAACCAGAACGCCCCAGGGCCCGCCGCCGCGCTCGCGCATTGGTTCCGAGACCCCGTGCGTCGTATCACGGTGATCGTCCTCGGCATCGCCACCATCGTGTTCGCGTGGTACGTGGTGGCCGACCGCATCACGCCCTACACGACGCAGGCGCGGGTGGACGCGCTCACCGTGCCGCTCGTGCCGCAGGTGTCGGGCTACGTGACGCGGCTGGATGTGCGGCTCCACTCCGTGGTGAGCGAAGGTGACACGCTCGTCCAGTTGGACCAGCGACCCTTCGACCTGGCCGTGCAGTCGGCGCAGGCCGCGCTGGACGACGCGGTGCAACAGGTGGGTGCGCAGAGCGCCTCGGTGGAAGCAGCGGTGGCCCGTCTGGGTGTAGCCCGCGCATCGCTCGACCGCGCGCAGCGTACCTACGATCGGGTGCAGACGATCCAGGAGCGCAATCCTGGCGCGCTGTCGCAGGCCGATCGCGACCGGGCCGAGACGTCCCTGGCCCAAGCCCAGGAGCGACTGGCCGGGGCGGAGGCGGACCTCGCGCGGGCCGAGGCACAACTGGGTGTCGAGGGGCCGGGCAATCCCCGGATCCGCTCCGCCATCGCGGCACTCGAGCGAGCGGAGCTGGATCGACAGTTCAGTTCCCTGCTGGCGCCGTCCCGCGGGGGTATCGAGAACTTCACCATCGACCTCGGCTTCTACGCGGCCGCCGGCCAGCCGGTGGGAACGTTCATCTCGGTCCGGGACGTCTGGGTGCAGGCCGACATGCGGGAGAACAACATCGCCAACATCGAGATCGGCGATCCGGTGGAGCTGGTACTGGACGTCGCACCCGGCCGGATCTTCCGTGGCACGGTGCGCAGTGTGGGCTTCGGCGTGAGCACGGGGAGTAGCGGCTCGCGTGGCGAGCTGGAACAGGTGTCGCAGTCGCGCGGGTGGCTGCGGGACCCACAGCGGTTTCCCGTGGTGATCACCCTCGACGACGAAGCGGTGATCAGCTATCGGCGCGTGGGCGGACAGGCCAACGTCGTGGTCTTCACGAGTGGGAACTTGGTGCTCAACGCCATCGCCAAGCTACGGCTCCGGCTCGTGAGTCTCCTGTCGTATGTCCGTTGACGCGGCGACGCTCGACACCGCGGCGACCCGTTCGGCGGACCGGCTGCGGGTCAATCGGACGCTGCGCTACGCCGTGGGCGTCACGCTCGCCGTGGCGCTCGCGATGGGCATCGACTGGCAGCTCTCGTACCTGACACCCATTCTCGCGCTGAGCTTCCTTGGACCGCCGGCGAGGGGACCGTCGGCGAGGAGTCTGACGGCGATCGTCGGGGTCGTGACCGCGGCGGCCCTGGTCGGCGTCGTCGTGAGCGCCGCGCTGCTCTCGTATCCCGTGGTCTTCCTGCTCGTGGAGGGCCTGATTCTCTTCCTGCTGTTCTACCACAACGCGCGCGGTGCACCCTCCATCGTGATCACGTTCTTGATGATCGCCGTGACGGTGATCCCGATCCTCGCGCTGCAATCGATGGCCGTGGCGCTCGGGGTCGCGCAGGGCCTGGTGGTGGGTGCCGCCGCCGCCGTGGTCGTGGTGTGGCTGGCCTACGCGCTCATCCCGGATCCGCTCGTCGGCGAGCAGGAGTCGGCGGTCGGGAAAAGAGGGCCCGGACGGCCCACGGTGCCCTCCCGAGATGTGTGTATCGCGCGAGCCGGGACCAGCACGATCGTCGTGTTCCCGGTCGTCGCGCTGTTCCTGTACACGGGAATGACGTCGGTGCTCGTGCTCGTCTTCATCGCGCTGCTCAGCATGCAGCCTGACGTCGCTGCGGGCTGGAAGGCGGGCAAGGCCCTGATCGTCGGCAACGCGATGGGCGGCATCTCTGCCATCGTCATGTTCGAGCTCCTGGTGACGGTGCCGGAATTCGTCTTTCTCCTGCTCCTCACCCTGCTGGCAGGTCTGTGGTTCGGGAGCAGGCTGTTCTCGACCGCGCCGATGGCGCCGCTCTTCGGCATGGCCTTCTCGACGACGCTGCTCGTCGTGTTGTCTGCCACGAGCAGTTTCGGTGAAGCCGATGCCAAAGCGTGGACCCGCGTCGTACAGATCATCATCGCCGTTCTCTATCTGGTCGTGGCGCACGCCGTGGTGAGAAGCCTCGGCCAGAGATCGGAGACCACTCATGCGACGAGCTAGTCTCTTCTTGATGGGCGCGACCTTCCTGAGCGGATGCATGGTCGGGCCGAACTACGAGCGGCCGCCGACTCCGGACTACGGCGAGTACCGCGAGGGAGCGCCGCACGCGGACAGTGCTCGAGCCGAGTTACCGTCGGCCGACGCGGTGGCGGATCTCGCGTGGTGGGAGCTGTATCGCGATTCGGTGCTCCAAGGCCTCATCACCACGGCGCTGGCGCACAACAAGGATCTCCAGGTCGCACTCGCACGCATCGAAGAAGCGAGGGCGGCGGTTGGACTCTCGCGGGCGGATCTCTACCCGTTCGTCGATGCTGCGGCCGGCGGCACGATGGAGTGGAACACCGAGGACGACGACCTCACCGTGAGCGGGGTCGTTGCGGGCACGGTCTTCTGGGAGGCGGATCTGTTCGGCCGCATCCGACGCTCCAACGAGGCCGCGCTGAACGAGTACCTCGCCACCGAGCAGGCCTACCGCAGCGTCACGATCGCGCTCGTCGCGCAGGTGGCGGAGCTGTATCTCGTTCTATGCGACCTGGACAACCGGCTGGCGATCGCCGAGGCCACGGCGGAGGCGCGGCGGGGGAGTGCGGAGATCATCGGGGTGCGATTCGAGGCCGGTGCCGTCTCGGAGGTCGACGTGAACCAGGCCGAGATTCAGCTCGCCGAAGCCGAGGCCGCGGTCGAGTCGTTCCATCGGCTGCGGGCGCAGACGGAGAACGCGATCAGCGTGGTCCTCGGCCAGCCCCCCATGGACATCCCGCGCGGGGACGCACTCGTGGATCAGGTGCTCCCTCCGGCACTGCCGGTCGGGTTGCCGTCCGAGCTGCTCGAGCGTCGCCCGGACGTGCTCGTGGCCGAGCGACAGCTGGCAGCGCAAACAGCGCGGATCGGCGTTGCGGAGGCCTCGAAGTATCCGTCGTTCACCATGTCAGCCGATATGGGCGCGAGCTTCGCGAGCATCACGGCCGGCTTCCTGAGTCTCGGAGCGAGTCTCGTCGCTCCGCTGTTCAACTCTGGAAAGAACCAGCGACGCGTCGAGATCGAGGTCGCCCGCACGCAGCAACTACTACACGCGTACGAGGAGACCGTGCTCAATGCCTT
>JBDHDN010000319.1:0-4895 GCA_039591485.1 Gemmatimonadota bacterium | reverse complement strand
GCCGCCTTGGAGAAGTCGCCCTCAATGTCGCCGGGCTCGCGCTGAGCCTTGCAGACTTTGTGTGTGCAGAAACGATCCTTCAGTTCCTCATGCAACTTGCGGGGGAGTCCGGACAGTGGCGACTTCGGGTTGACGCCCTCTATGCCCGGGCTGACTTGGCTGTTGGAAAGGGTGATCTGCCCTCGGCATGGGCCCTTGTCGAAGAAGCCGAATCAGTCCGCCGATCACGACTCTACCGGCTGACCGACATGGGCAGATTCGAGAGACTTCGGCGTCACTACACATGGTACGTTGGGGAGGGATGCGCAACCGTGCCTCAAGTGGGTAACCGATGCATACTACTTTCAGATCGCCTTGAGGTTGAGGCTCTCGAAGAATGGATGGCTTGGAGAAGCGGGCGACTTGACAGCGAGCGTGCTGAGGCAACCCATATGCTACGCGTGCTTGGTCTCTGGGGTGTGCTAGATTGGCTGCGCCAGGTAGGTACTCTTGTCGAACTGCCGTCTACTGAACAGCAACCAAGTGCTGCGAGTCGCCATCGCGATCTTGAGGTGCGCGCATCCGCAGTCGCCAGGTGCCGATCACTCGCCGAACTCCTGCACTCCGACAGAACGCCTCAACCAACTCAGGGTCAAACTGTGTCCCCGAACAACGCTTCAGTTCAGCAATGACCTCCTCAAAGGTCAGGGCAGATCGGTAGGGACGATCGGTAGTCATCGCGTCCGTTGTGTCCGCGATCAGGATAAGCCTGGCGCCTATCGGTATATCCTTGCCGGAAAGACCATCCGGATAGCCGCTACCATCAAACCGCTCGTGGTGGTGGCGTACGTACCGTTGTACCCTCCCCCGCAGGTTTGAGATCGTCCCGACGAGCTCGGCACTTCGCTCCACATGAGTCTCCATTAGAAGTCGCTCCTCGGGCGAAAGGCGACCTGGTTTCCGGAGAATCGGCGCGAACTCTTCGTAGATCTTCCCCACATCGTGGAGTAGAGCAGCAGTAGCTACCTGCTCAACCTGCTGGAAGGACAGTCCAATGTCCTTTGCCATGGCACGACCAAGCTCAGCCACGCGTTGCGAATGACCGCTCGTATAAGGATCACGTGCCTCGATCGCTTTGACCATTAGGGCAAGCAAATCCCGATTCGTCTCCTGAAGCTGAAGGTTCACCAAGTAAGTGTGGCGAAGGAATACGAGCGGGACTACGACAAGCGCGAGACCCTGCAGATTGAACTCCTGATAGAGCCATGCGATTGCGAGCGCCAACGTGCTTGCGACGAGATCGTAGACAGCCAAGCCCCACGTGTTCCGCATCCAGACCTCAGTAAAGGGAGTCCCTTCACTGATCGAGACAGCACCGCTGACAGCAACACTGTTCAGCGCGAAGAAGGTCAAGACAAAGAACAGGAAAGGGATGACTGCCTGATCGAGCGGATTCGGCGGAATCGGACCACCCAACATGGCGTATATCGATGCACCAACCGAGACCGCCAGGACGTGCTGGGAGACGTTGAACACAATCTTGAGAAACGACTTGCGTCCAACGATCTGTGCGCCGCCCAGGCTGAGGGCCGTAACCACGGCTGCCCATGTCGGGCCGAATACGACTCCCGAAGCAAGGTAAATGATGAATGAGATCGACCCGTGAACGGAGCCAACTGCCAGTCTCAGTTGGGCGATCTGCAGGCCAAGTCCGAGAACGGAGAAAGCGATGACTCCAACCCAGGGCACGGCCGAAGGCTGAAAGCCTGTGTCCACCCAGATCGTCGCAGCAAGTGCGCCGCCTGCGAGAACGGCAACGCCGAAGACGTAGGCCTTGACCAGGAAGGGAGTCCTGCGCGTCGTGCGCATCAGCGACAGATGCGGGGGTGCCCCTGGAAGAACACGTCAGCCCCAGGTCTGATTGCCACTCGCTAAGAAAAACTTCGCGAGGACGCTAAAGAATGCGGCAAGCCAGCCAAATTCCATAGAGCCTCACCCCCTTTCAGCAGCCCTATCGTGGTCTGCGTGGGTTAGTAGCGCACCCCGCTACGGTACGCCCGAGGCTCCGCTCGTCCTGCTGACCGATCCGCTCCGCTCGTCAGCGTCGGCGGCTGAGGCTCCCTCAGGGGCCCCCTGTATCTCCTTTCTGCTATCTCGTTGCCGAGACACGCCGCTGCCCGGCGAGCCGGGCACACGGCCTGGGTAATCTAAGGCCCGCAGGGCAATTGGCCAGAGCCCACCTCAGCCCCCCTCAGCCCGCACCCCGCAGCTGTACCCAGCGGTTCGTCGCATCCAGCGCCGCCAGCACGGCCGCCCGCTCCGGACTCTCTCGGATCGGCGCCGTTCCCAACACGGTCTCCGGATCGCGCCCCTCGATCGTCTGCACCGCCACGACCGCAAGCTGGGCGTCGAACGCATCGGTGATCTTCACACCATCCAGCGCCATGGCACCGGTCGTGACATAGCCACTCAGCATGCGGAGCGCAGCGCGTGCCGCGCCCTGCATCCGCGCCCGGATCGTGTCGGCCACTTCCTCTTCCGAACGCATCTCCTGCCCGTTGATCAGAAACACCACGCGCAGTCGGACCCGGTGATCACCGATCGACTCGTGCTCGAGCGCGCGGAAGATCACCGGCCGCCGCAGCGCCTCACTGCGCACCGCCGAGCGCTCGAGTGCCTCGATCGGACGCACCTCCGCCGTCTGCGCCACACTGATCTTGCGATGGTCGATCTTGAGACCGAGCTGCGCGAGGAGAGCACTCTCGACGTTGCGCACCATCTGCTTCGGCGGCACGCCCGCACTCGTCAGAATGTGCACCGCCGTCACCTCACCGCTGGGCGAGACCTCCATCCGCGCGGAGAGCACATCCTGGAGGCTCGTGAGCAGGTTCTCGGCTCGACGCACACCCCACGGGTCGGGAGAACTCGGCCGATCCTGATCCCCCGGTCGATCCTCGGTACGCACACCCGGTTCGATAGAGCTCACAGCGTCTCCGTCCTCCAAGGCCCAGACGCGATCCTCGTCACTGCCTGAGGGGCAGCACTCCCGACTCGATATCCTCGTCCTCGGCAAACACGACCCGATTGCCACCCTCCGCTTTCGCCCGGTAGAGGGCGCGGTCGGCAGCCTCCAGGACGTCCGCCGGCCGGCGTCGTGCCGGATCGTACCGCACGGCCCCGATCGACGCCGTCACGGCACTCCCGAATCCGAGCGAGCGGCTCACCCGTTCGACCGATGCCCGCACGAGCTCCGCGACGTGCAGCGTTCCGTCGTGCGCCGTGGCGACCAGCACCAGTACGAACTCGTCGCCCCCGTAGCGGGAGGCAACGTCCGTCGCCCGCACGACCCGACGCAGCTCCCGTCCCACCGCCGACAGCACGCGGTTGCCGGCCGCGTGTCCCTGCTGATCGTTCAACTCCTTGAACCCGTCCAAGTCCAAGAAGAGCACACCGCACGGCTCCTGCGTCCGGTGACTGCGCGCCAACTCCTGCTCGAGCCGATCCCGCAGTACTCGGTACGTCGACAGGCCGGTGAGCTCGTCGACCGCCGCTTCTCGTCGCGCCTCAGCGACCCGTCGCTCCTGGTAGGGGGGGCAAATCTTGAACCCCGCCCGCCCACGCACGAGCGCCTTCGCGAACTGAACGCACGTCGTGTACCCGCACGCGCCACAATCCCAGTGAGCACCGGTCGGCGCCGTACCGATCTGCTCGATCACACCAGCGATTTGCGCGTGGCTGACCTCGCGACCGTTCATCACCTGCTCAAACTGCTTCGAGACCCCGACCCACGCTCCCGGGTCGAGCACCGGCAGTTGGCTGCGCGGCGGCTCGACCTCCTGCGCAATCCGCCGGCGGAGGAACAACTCCTCCTTGGGGCCGAGCAGGGGGTGGTCGAGACATCCCTCACAAGGTAGCAGGTCGACAAACCCGAGGTCGACTTCGTCCACCACCACCGCACGTTGCAGCACCTCGAGCGCACCGATCCCGCGTACCTTTCGGAACCGCCGGCTGGTCTGTGGCTCCTGCTTCAGCACTGCCAGGGGCAAGCCGCCCGGCGTGCTGAGGTGGCGTTGGCGAACCGCGGGAATCCGTGTGAAGAACCCGGGTTGCTCCGCTGGTTGCACGCCACGTCGCTCGAGGAGCGTCAGCAGCTCTTGAAACGTCAGCACCGCATCGACCCGCGCACTTGCCTCCGCAACGCAGACACCCACGTACACCACTCGCAAGCCCTCGCCGTGCACGACCCGCAGGTATGCCGCTTCGGCCTCGAGCGGCGTCTTCACCGGCGCGAGGTATGGCACCAAGTCGGGATAGTCATGCCGGATCTTCTCGACGATGACCGGACACGTCGACCGGATCATCGTCCCCCACCCTGGATCCGCCAATAGCCGGCGATACTCGTCGGCAACCAACTCTTCGCCCATCACCCCACGGGAAACGATCGAGAAACCGGCCTGGTGGCATGCATTGACGATCTGCTCGGGCGCATGGGGATGGAACGCTACGTCCGCCTCGACGCTGAGCACCATCGCAGCTTCCCCGGTTGCCGCCAGTGCCAACGCCCGCTCGAGATCTCCAACGGCATCGATCGCATCGTGGGGACAGGCCGGCACGCACGCGCCCGCCCGAATGCATGACTCATCGACAATGCGCACGGTGTCGCTATCAACTGCGATCGCCTGGGAGGGACATACGCGAACGCATGCCAGGCACCCGACGCACCTGTCGTTCACTCGGAATCGCACGAGCCCGCCCCACTCGCCGCAACGCCCGCAAGCACTGCGAATTCCGCCGGGACACTATGTGACCCAAATAGATAACTGTCAATAGGTTGGGCCATCCCAGCTACTCCAGTCTCTCAAGGTCGAACCGTCACTGGCCATTATCGTGACGGCGCGCCCGCTCCCCACCACTCC
>JBDHDN010000318.1:0-4905 GCA_039591485.1 Gemmatimonadota bacterium | reverse complement strand
CGGAATGGCCGCGATGAACCGAACTCCGATGTCGCGGCTGACTTGCCCGATCCAGACCCGATCCCCTCGATACCTGAGCGGTGTCTCCCAAAACCGGGCGTGGTTGCGGAGATGAATGGTCCCCCGTGCCTTTTGCGCGGAGAGATCCTGACGGCGACCGAATACGTACAACGGACTCACCGGGGAGTACCGGTAGCGGGACCGCAGAATGAACGACCGGATCGTCCGCCAGATTGCGCCGGCATACGTCTGCTCGGTCGGGTTCCAGCCGCGTCGACTGAGAGCGGGAAACACCTCGTGTCGCTCGCCGACCAGCACGAGGTTCAAGGGGTCACCGAGCCTGTCGCCCTCGGCGTTCGCCGTGCAGCAGGGCAGCCGTTCCAGGGCAGCCCGAAGCTCCTCCTCGCGTTCCAGCCAGACGATCGAGTCAGGATGGTAGAGGTCACGACCGACGACGGCTTCGAAGTCGCCGCGGAAGCCCGGGACAATCGCCGAGAAGTTGAAGCTGTACGCGACCTCGCCAACCCCGACCAAATCGAGATCGATCGACTTGATCGCCTCGTCGAGACGGGTGAACACGAATCCCTCTTTGGTCTCCCCAGCGGGAATCGGATTCGTGAACAGGTGCTCGTAGAGGCGATTGCGAAGCCGATCGTTCGCCGCGCGGGGGGCATGGAATCGGTTCAGCCAGTAGACCTCGAAGGGTGAGAACCACTCCGGGTCGGTCCCGGCACGCAAGTAGAACAACGGCAGCGTATCGCCGTTCTCGACCTCGATCCACACAGGCTGTATGCCCTGCAGCGCCATGTGCACACCGAAGACGGCGTGACTCTCCTGTGGGCTGAGTGCGGCAACCGTGACGCGGATCGGCCCAACCGTGTCGGACACCGCATGGTCGAGGAAGGCCACGTCGTCAATTGGCTTCGGGCGGTACGGCACGACCACGTCAACGCAGAACCTGCCGGCGAGCATCAATGCGAGGGCAACAACGATCCACACGGGCACCCGAAGCCAGAGCGATTTCGGGCGGGTGAGCACGGTCATGAGCCGCATGTCGTTCCTCCCGGTCCACCAGCGCTTTCAGTTCCGCCCGCCCTCTTGGTCATCAACCCCTCTCGGCAGTCCGCGTCAGGCGTCCGACGGCGTCCAGCAACCATCCAGCACGTCCTCCTTCGGCCCCAGGCGGACGCGGCCCCGAACACCATGACGGTTGCGAGGAGGGCAGCCTTCGGGAGGATGGACGTCATGATCTGATTCGTTGCAGGAGCGTGTGGGTATCGAATAGCAGTGGTTTTGGGCAGGGCCCTGGGCTTCAGGCCGAGAAGCGTGGTGCCGAATCGGTCGACGAAGGATCGATCTGCCCCGGCGGGCGCCCGTACAACGTGCCCACCCATATGGCATGAAGCGTGTCGAGCACGGTGTCCGGATCCCCCTGTGGGAATCGTCCGAACTCCGCGATGAGGACGGCCGCATCCATCGCGTTCAGTGCGTTGGCGACCCGCCGCGCATCCATGGGGCGGATCAGGCCGAGCTGCTGGTGGGCCTCGATCCTCGCCGTCACGGCATCGTCCCATCGCCGCATGAACGCCGACCAGGCCGCCTCGAGGCGTTCGTCGAGCGGCGCGGCTTCATACACGGCGCGGATCACCGTGCCGTGCTCCACCACGGACTCGATCACCCCACGCAAGGACGCGCGGAGCGCGGCAAGGGGCTCGCCCTCTCCCGCGATCCACGGGTTCGCGAGCGAGCGCATGCCCGCCTCGACCTCATCGAACAGCGACACCAGCAGATCGTGCAGATCATGGAAGTACTGGTAGAAGGCGGGGCGGCTGAGCGTGGTCTGAGCCATGAGCTCGCCGACGGTCAGGTCGCGAAAGGCATGCGACGAGAGGAACTGCACCGCCGCATGGGCGATCTCGCGCCGGGCTTGCTCGGGCGAATGGCGGCTCGAGCGGGTCGATGCCCTCGCAGCCGCGCGGTCGGGATTGCCTGACGTTACTGACATGGCGTCAAAACCGTACTGACACTCCGTCAGGGTGTCAAGCAGCCCCGGACGGGCGCCGTCTGCTCACGGATTGCGGTCCCGCGGGCGGATGCGGCCCGTGACTTCGACATCGACGGCAAACCCTCTGAACGTGTCTGGAATCCGGCGACGGAGGGCCTCGTCATCGCGTATGAGATAGACCTTGATGCAGGGTGTCCCGGCACAGAGTCCGATCGCCGTCCCCACGACGTTGTCATGCCTGCCGAGACTGTCGGTCAGTTCCTGTTGTGCGGCCTGGATCGTCGTGTCGGTCATGTCGGCACCCCCGAGTCGCTCGAGGAACGCTTGGGCGACGGCACCCGGCTCCTCGCCATTCCGGTCCACCGCGAGGTTCATCCGTCGCATCGCCGGAGCGTCGATCGACCCCGTCAACCCCTGCAAAGCCGTAATGACATCCGGGCGCTCGCGCGCGACCCTCGGCCCGGTGAGGATCACGGCGTCGTAGGGCGGGATGACCTGACGGTCATCCACGAGCACCACCAGGTCCAGGGCCTCGATGCGGCCATCGGTCGAGAATGCGCTGATCACCTGGACGCTGCCCTGCGCCGCGGCTTGATACATCAACGACGCATCCATGGAGCGCCGCTCCGCGAAGTTGAGCCCGTAGATCTCCTCCAGCGCTCGCCACTCGGGGCGCGCGAAGAACTCATAGTCGCCCCCCATCGTCAGGGCACCGGCATGGCGCGCGAGGTCGGAGACCTTGGTCACTCCGAGCCGCTCGGCCGCCGCCCGCGGCATGGCCATCGCGTAGGCGTTCTCGAAGCCGAGGGCGCTCACGAGGGTGATGTCGTGTTCCTCGCGGAGATACTCCTCCATCTCGACCAGCACCCGCTCGCGGTCGGCACCCAGTGTCTCACGCCGCATGATCGTGGCCCAGATGGTGCCCGAGTAGTCCACGTAGACATCGATGTCGCCGGATCGGAGCGCGTCGAATGCCACCGTCGAGCCGAGCGATGCCCGCACCTGGGTGGGAGCACCCGTCTCACGGGCGGTGTGCCGCGCGAGCATCTCGCTCAGGATGTACTGCTCGGTGAACGTCTTGGCTCCGATGACCACGGGTCGCTGTCCTCCTCGGCCCCAAGACTGCGCTGCGGTCGCGACCACCGTAGAGACACAGAGCGCTGCCAAGACTGCCGATCCCGCCCCGGCGAGTGCGCGACTCCGGCGCCTGACACCCATCTCGAGCGCGCGAACCGTTCCATCCAGAGCGAGGGCAAGCAGCGCAGCGGCGACGCACCCCACCAGGACGGCGGTGAGGTTTCGGGTCTGGAGTCCGCTGAAGATGTAGTTGCCCAGGCTCGTCGCGCCCACGGGGGTCGACAGCGTGGCGGTTCCCACGACCCACACGGCAGAGGTGCGGATGCCGGCGACGATCACCGGCGCGGCAAGCGGTAACTCCACCCGCCAGAGCTGCTGCCGCGGCGTCATCCCGACCGCCCGTGCCGCTTCCGTGAGCGATTCGTCCAACCCGGCCAACCCGGTGACGGTGTTCCGCAGCATGGGCAGCAGGCTGTACAGCGTGAGACCGATGAATGCCGGGAGGTAGCCGATGCTCTGGACCTGGAGGGCCGCAAGCAGCGGGACCATGACGGCCAGGAGTGCCAGGCTGGGAATCGTCTGGATCACGCTGGCGGCTCCCAACACCGCGCGTTCGAGCGATTCCCTGCGAGCGGCCAGGATGCCCAGCGGGAGACTGATGGCCAGTCCGACCGTGAGGGCGAGCAGGGTGAGCTGCAGATGCCCCGTGAGGTACGCCGGCAGCAGCCCGAGTTGCTCGCTCACGGTGCGTCGCTCCCGGCGATGAGCGCGTCCACAGCCGCCGCATCGCGCTGCGGGGCGCTCATCAGCTCCGCCACGTAGTCGTCGGCGGGAGATCGCACGAGCTCCCGCGGCGGCCCGACCTGAACCAGCCGCCCCTGGTGCAAGACGGCGATGCGATCACCCAACAGCAGCGCCTCGGTCATGTCGTGGGTCACGAAGATCGCGGTCAGACCGATCTCGCGGCGGATGCGGAGCAGCGACGCGCGCAGCCGGTCGCGGGTGAGCGGATCCAACGCGCCGAACGGCTCGTCCAGCAACATCACGGTGGCACCTGCCGCCAGCGCCCGAGCCACCCCGACTCGCTGCTGCTGCCCGCCGGACAACTCCGCGGGCATGCGGTCTGCCATCGCCACCGGATCGAGCTCCACCAACTCGAGCAGCTCACGAACCCGTCTCCGTATCTTCGCGCGATCCCATCCCAAGAGCGTCGGCGTCACCGCGACGTTCTCCGACACGGTCATGTGAGGAAACAGGCCGATCTTCTGGAATACGTAGCCGATCCGCCGCCTGAGCTCGTGCGGTGCGAGGGCCGTGGCATCCTGCCCGTCGATCGTGACCGATCCCGAGGTCGGCTCGATCAGCCGGTTGACCATCTTGAGCGTCGTGGTCTTGCCGCTGCCCGATGCGCCCAGCAGGACCAGCAACTCCCCACGCGCGACCGTCAGATTCAGGTCAGCGACGGCAACGATGTCGCCATAGCGTTTGGCCAGGTGCCGAAGCTCGATCATGATCGTTCGCTGGCTCGGGTCGCCCACGGCGGTTGCAGGGAGCCTCCATCGGCTCCACGGCAACCTCAGGGCAATGTGCGCCGCCGGGCCGATAGGTCAACCGAATGCGACAACGGCATGGAGCGAGCGCGATGCCCGCGAGTGGCTCTAGTGGACAACGCCTTTTGCCACGCAGGCTATACACATCCCGACTATCGAGCCGCGGTCTGCTTCTTGCGCCTCCACGCAGCCTCAGCGTGTTGAGCCCTTGTGAACGCCGGGCGCGTCGGCGCCGGATTGAAACAAAGGTCTTGTCATGAAACGTCTTGCATT
>JBDHDN010000317.1:0-4938 GCA_039591485.1 Gemmatimonadota bacterium | reverse complement strand
AGGTTCGTCCCCGGACCGCTGCTGTTCTCCTCACTCGCCCTGACCGTGTTGCTGACCCATCGCGAGCGCGGCTCGGTGCTATTCGCCGACCTCAAGTGGGCCGTTGGTGGACGGCTGCTCGGTATCGCGGCCGCCGCCGCCGCCTTGGAGCTGGTGCCGGCCCGCCAGATCGGGATTCTGTTTGGGGTCCTCGTGCTCGGCGCCGTGGGGCTCAGTAGCTCCGGGTGGCGTCTGGCGGTGACGCCGCGTTCGCTATTTGGTGCGGGCATGCTGTCCGGGTTCATGGGTACCGCCGTATCGATCGGCGGCCCGCCGGTCGCGCTGCTGTACCAGCACGAAACAGGTGCGCGGATCCGTGGAACGCTGTCGGCGTTTTTCTTCATCGGCGTATCCCTGTCCCTCGTCGGTCTGCACCTGATCGGTCGCTTCGGGTGGCCCGAGGTCCTGATCGCGCTCTCTCTCGTACCTGGCATTGTGCTCGGGTTCGTCCTATCCCGGCGGCTCGTCCATCTGCTCGATCGCGGCTACGTTCGCCGTGCGGTCCTCCTGGTCTCCGGCATCTCGGCCCTGGCGGTGCTCGCGCGCAGCCTCCTGTGAAGCGCGACGGCAACTTTCGGGCAGGATCGCGGGTTATGTAGGGAGGTGAGATGCATGTGAATCCATCGCCCCACACGAATCGAGGAGGCTAACCCGCCAGTGACGGCGGAGCTGTCGTTTCGCAAGCGGCTGGAAGCCGCCCTCGCCGACCGCTACGGAATCGAGCGCGAGCTCGGCGCGGGCGGCATGGCCACGGTCTTCCTCGCAAAGGACCTCAAGCATCAGCGGCAAGTCGCGCTCAAGGTCGTCAAGCCCGACGTCAGCCTCGCCATGGGAGCCGAGCGCTTCCTGCGAGAGATCGAACTCGTGGCCCGGCTGTCGCATCCCCATATCCTTCCGCTCCACGACTCCGGGGAGGCAGCCGGTGCGCTGTACTTCGTGATGCCTTACGTGGACGGGGGGACGCTGCGAGACCGACTCGTTCGCGAGGGTTCGCTCCCCCTGGCCGAGGCGCTCCGCATCGCTCGGCAGGTCGCCGACGCCCTGGACTACGCACATCGCCAGGACATAGTGCACCGTGACATCAAGCCGGAGAACATCCTGCTGTCCGAGGGGCATGCACTGGTGGCGGACTTCGGGATCGGCAAGGCCGTCTGCGACGTGTGCGACGACCAACTCTCGGTGTCGGGGGCACCGATCGGCACGCCCGACTACATGAGTCCGGAGCAGATCCTTGGTGAGGACGTCGATGCCCGCGCGGACGTGTACGGTCTGGCGTGCGTGCTGTTCGAGGCGCTGACGGGGCGCGCTCCATATCAGGCCGCCAACTCGCGGGCGAAACTGATGCGCCACGTGTCGGCACCGGTCCCCTCCCCGCGCGAGCTTCTGGAGGAGCTGCCGCCCGCGGTCGACGCGGCGCTCAGACGCGCACTGGCCAAGGAGCCGGATGAGCGGTTCGACACGGCCGCGCTGTTCGGCCGGGCGTTGGCGCTCGAAACGACCGACTACACGACGATACACCCGGACCCCGCTATCGGAGCGGTGCGGACCCGCGGAAGGCGCCCGGTTCTCCCGCTAGCGGCGCTGACGGCAGTGGCGGCGGTCGCACTCGGGTGGTGGGCGATCGGGAGCGGTGGGGGTCGGCCACCCATCGAGTCCCTAGCCGTACTGCCGTTGCGTGACCTCTCGGCCGATTCCAGTCGAGAGTACTTCGCAGCCGGCATGCACGATGCCCTCATCGCCGAGATCGCGCAGATCAAGTCGTTGAGTGTCATCTCGCGGACATCCGTGCTGCGCTATCGGGACACGGAGCGCTCGGTCCCCCAGATCGCCGCCGAGCTGGGGGTCGACGCCGTACTGGAGGGCTCGATCATGCGCCACGGGGACAGTGTCCGCGTGATCGCCCAGCTCATCGCCCTCGATCCCGAGAGGCATCTGTGGAGTGGCGCGTTCGATCGTGACGCGAGCGACCTGTTGCTGGTCCATGCCGAGGTGGCGCAGGCCATTGCGCGCCAGGTCCGGGCCGAGCTGACGCCGCAGGAAGCATCGCAGCTCGCATCGGCGGAGGTGCTCGACGCGTCGATCCTGGATGCCTATCTGCGGGGGCGGTTTCACCTGGCCGAGGGGTCGATCGACGGGTTCCGCCGAGCCATCGTGAGCTTCGATGCGGTGATCGACCAAGCCGCCGACTTCGCCCCGGCCTACTCGGGCCTCGCGCTCGCCACACACTTGCTGGGGTTCTACGGCGGAGAGCCGCAGGGAGAGACGGAACCCCGGGCCATGGCTGCGGCAGAGCGCGCTGTGGAGCTGGAGCCCGGTCTGGCTGAGGGCCATGCGGTACTCGGCGGGATTCGGTCGATGTACGAGTGGGATTGGGAGGGAGCGGATCGCGACTACCGTCGGGCGCTGCGTGCCGATCCGAGCTCATCGATCGCGCGCCGCTGGTACGCGTACCATCTGTCGGCGATGGGTCGGCACGAGGGGGCCATCGGCGAGGCGCAGCGTGGCGTGGAGCTCGATCCCCTCAACCCCTTCGCCTGGTTCGTCCTGGCCGAGCAGTTCCTCTACGCCCGGAGGTATGGGCGAGCGACCGAGCTGCTCGAACGGGCGCTGGAGCTGCGGCCGGGCATGCCGCAGGCGTCGCTGATGCTGGAGGATGTCCATACCCTGACCGATCGACACGCCGATGCAGTCGCCATGCGCCATCGGCGGTTGCGTGCGGCCGGTGATACAGGCGGTGCGTCACGCCTCCAGACCGCGTGGGGGCGCGACGGCGAACGGGGGTACTGGCGTTGGCGGCTTGCGCGCCTCCAGGAGCAGGCCGACACGGCGTACGTGGCCCCACGTCAGTTTGTGAAGGTCTACGCGGCCCTGGGCAGGATCACCGAGGCGGAGGAGTGGCTGGAACGGGCGTACGACGCGCGCGACGGGATGGATCTGTTGAGGGTGTCGCCCTTCTACGATCCGCTGCGGGGCTCGGAGCGGTATGAGGCGGTGCTGCGGCGACTCGACTTCCCAGCGGTGTCCTGACCGGTCCGGTTGAGGTCAGCGAGACGAGGCCTCGTCTTCCGCTTCCTCAGGCTGGGGATCGGTCCGGTGAGATCGTGTCGAAACCGTCAAGGCCACGAGGTCGTAGAGGGCGTGTACCACGATCGGTACCCACACGCCGCCTGTCAGCAGACCGAGCAGCCCGAGATAGGCTCCGACGGCGGCGGCGAGCACTGCATAGGTGCCCGTGATGGCATGGGCGAGTCCGAACAGGAGGCTCGCGGTGAGGAGGCCGATGGCGGGCCCCGCAGCGCTCGTGATGGCCCCCTGAATCAGCCCCCGGAACAACAGCTCCTCGCCGATGCCGGCGGCGGCGGCGATCGCGATCAGCTGGAGGGGGGTGCACCGGCGGAATAGGGGAATAACCGAGCGCTCGAGCTCATCGACCAGGTGGCGGATCGGCGGCCAGTCAGAGGTCAGGAGCCCCCAAAGCGCACCGAGGAGCGGCAGGGTAGAGAGGAGGGCGAGTGCGGTGCCCGGGTAACTCGGTTGGATGGTCGCGAGCAGGGGGTAGCCGACCAGCCAGGCAACGGCAATCGCCACGAGGCCGAGTCCCAGCTCGAAGGCGACCGCCAGGCGGGTCACGCGGTCGGCTGGGGGCGACCCGGCGGTCTCGAGAAGGGGTGTCGGACGGGAGGTGGGATCGGCCATCGTGGCGTGGCACCCTTGCATGGGGTTCCCACAGGATCGCAGTTTAGATCTAGGACCGCAAAGCTTCATGCCTCTTGGAGTCGCCCGATGCGCCTAGTCGCGGCCCTCATGCTCGCCTCCTCCGCCGCCGCTGTCCCGCTGTCGGCGCAGGCCCGCGGTGCCGCACCGCCACTCCCACCGGCCCCGCTGTTCGCGTCGAACGAGCCGCTCGTCCTTACCATCGAAGCACCGTTGGACCGGCTGCGAGGGGATCGCGGGAACGACCGCCCCTTTCGGCCGGCGGTCCTGCGTGTCGCCGACGAGGGAGGACGGGAACTCGAGCTGGCGATCGCGCTCCGGACCCGGGGGAACTTCCGGCTCCAGCCCCGCATCTGCGACTTCCCGAACTTCTTCATCCGATTCGACGAGCCTGGCCTCGCGGGAACGATCTTTGAGGGGCAGACGATGCTGCCGATCGTGAGCCACTGTCGCACTGGACGATCGGACTACGAGCAGTTCGCCCTGCTCGAGTATCTCATCCACCGCACGTACGTGGTGCTCACCGACCGCAGCCTCCTCGCCCGGCTGGCGCAGATCACCTATGTCGACACGGAGAAGAACGCCAGGCCGATCACGCGCTACGCGGTGTTCATTGAGCACTTTGATGACATGGCGGCCCGGCATGACTGGGAGGTGCTGCAGGTCCCGACCGTGCCGCCGAACCAGGTGGATGCCATCGACCTCACCCGCTTTGAGGTGTTCCAGTTCATGATCGGGAATACGGACTTCGATTCATTCAACGCCGAGCCCGATGAGGATGCCTGCTGCCACAACGCCGTCCTCGTCGGCACGATGCTGGGTCCCGTGATCCCGGTGCCGTTCGACTTCGACTGGTCGGGTGTGGTGGATGCCCCATATGCCCGGCCGGATGCGCGGCTCGGGATTCGCACGGTGCGACAGCGCCGCTACTGGGGCATCTGCAGGCCTCGAGCGGAGCTGGAAGCGGTCTTCCCACTGTTTCGGGAGCGGCGTGACAAGATTTATGGGCTGTACCGGGATCAGGAAGGTCTCGAGCAGAAGTTCCGCGATCGCACCCTCGAGTACTTCGACGAGTTCTACGAGATCATCGATGACAACGGCCGTGTCAGGCGGGAAATGGAGGCGCTGTGCCGCGAATGGGTACTGCAATGACGAGGCGACTTCCACTGCTCCTCGCGATGCTCG
>JBDHDN010000316.1:0-4963 GCA_039591485.1 Gemmatimonadota bacterium | reverse complement strand
CTCTGTCCGGTCAGAGCGCCGGGGTACACCAGCAATGCCGGCAGCAGCAGCGCCGCCTGCCAGTCGAGCCGGGGCCGGCATCGATCGATCACGTCGTTCCGCACGTTCGCCTCCGCGTACTGGCGGGAGTGTATCGGGATCTGCTCTCTGAGTCGGACTTCGAGCCCGACTCCTCCGCGCACCGGCGGAAGGTGCGCTCCAGGCGTACCGACGAGCATCGGACGCCCGGCGCCGACAATCCCCAGCCAAAGCCGGCCGACGGGCGCACCTAAGGGTGGATGCTCAACAGCATCGGTGCAAGGGGCCGCTGCCGTGTACGGATTGGTGCAGCTGAAGAGGGCCAGACCGCTGCGGAACCTTTGGTCCAGCAGGTGGGTTTGAGAGTCGCAGAGCATCTATCATGTTCCTCAGGGAATCGAGTGAGTCATGCTGCTGTGGGACGACATCACGGCATTGGCGCGCAGCGGGAACCCGACGCCGCCACGCCGAGTGACGCAGGCGGACCAGGAGTGGCGCGCGCAGCTCACGCCCGAGCAGTACCGCGTCACCCGCCGTCAGGGGACGGAGCCCCCCTTCAGCTCGGAGCTGTGCAGTCTGTTTGAGCCCGGCCAGTACGCGTGCGTGTGCTGCGGCACGCTTCTGTTCGACGCGAATGAGAAGTTCGAGTCGGGTACGGGCTGGCCGTCGTTCACTCAACCGGTCAATCCGGACGTCGTGGCCTACCGGATGGATTCGTCGCATGGAATGCTGCGCGTCGAGACGCTCTGCAACGTGTGCGACGCCCACCTCGGCCATGTGTTTCCCGATGGCCCCCCGCCGAGCGGACTCAGGTACTGCATTAACGCGGTCACGCTGCGCAAGGAGGCCGCCGGTCGGGATATCGAGTGATCGCGTGATCGCCGAGCGGCGGAAAACGTGATCGACCTGCCGATGGGTGATCGTCCGAGGACCCAATCGCTCCTGGGCGACGCGGTGCCCCCTTTCCCCTCCGTGCCGATCGTGGGTATCCGACCATTTCCGTCCCCGTGTGGTGCCGACGCAACTCTTGTGGGTCTGCGTCGAGATGCGTATGCAAGTACGAAGCGCCGACACTGAGACTCACCTGGAGATTCCCATGCGCGCATGTCGTTGTCCCCACCGTATGGTCCTGCTCGCGCTCGCGGCCGTGGTCCCCATCGTCGTCGGTTGCGGTGACAGCGGGACCGAGCCACCCGATGAGCTCGTGGGCACCTGGAATGCGACCGCGATCGTTGTCGAGGACCACGACTTCACGGACGACGGCATGACCCTGACCTACACCCTCCGGGCGAACGGGGAGTACACCTACACTGTGACGAACGATCAGTTCGACTACTGTGATCCGGGGCCAAACTGTAGCGACTCGGGAGAGTATACGGTCGAGGGTAGTCAGATTACCTTCGATCCCGATACCGCGTGGGAGGAGACGTACACCTACACTCTCGCGGGTACGACGCTCACGATCTCGTCCACGTTTGGATCCGTGACCTTCACCCTCACGTTCGAAAAGCAGTAGCAGGAGGTCGCATCAGCCATTATCGAGCACCGCGGCGCCCCACCCGGGTCGCCCGTTGTGGCAGGCGTACGAGTGTGGGATCAGAAGGTCATGGCGACTCGTACGTGCACTCCCCCATTCCCTGATGGCGCCACGCCCAAGCGCACTCCGTCAGCGGAAGCTCTTCCCACCGATCGGTTTTGAGCAGGAAGTCTCCCACCGCCGCCCAATCAGCGCGTCCAGAGGGGGGACTGCGACGCGTCTACCGGTCCCACATCACTACCCCACGAGCAAGCCCTGTTCTATTTTGTGCGCTCACCATGGCAAGTCCTGACGGGATCATCTGCCACCAATGAGTCCGCGCCAGAATTCGGAATCGCCCGTCGCTGACGGTCTCGGCACACGGGCCAGCTCGGCGTTCGTCTGGCAGGGCCTGCAGCACTTTGGGGTCAAGGCGATCTACGTCATCCGGATTCCGATCCTGGCCCGGCTGCTTGCGCCAGACGACTTCGGCCTGATGGCCATTGCGTTCGTCGCAGTGGGCGCAATGATGCAGTTCACCGATTTCGGGCTGGTGCCGGCGCTCGTGCAACGCGCCGATACCGACGAGCGTCACTATCATGCCGCGTGGTCGATTGGGTTGCTGAGAGCGCTTGTCGTCACCGCGACGGTCTTCGCAGCGGCGCCGCTCGTCGCCGGGTTCTTTTCCGAGCCCCGGGCCGCAGGTATCATCCGGCTCCTGGCGTTCCGGCCGATGCTCCAGGCCGTCGCCAGCATCCGGACCGCAGACCTGACTCGCAATCTTGAGTTCCGCGGGCTCGCCGTCCTGAACCTCACCGACGCCGTCACCAACGCCGTCGTTTCGATCGCGTTGGCACCGCTCATCGGCGTGTGGGCGCTGGTCGCCGGCGCGCTGGCAAGCCCCACCGTATATGCCGCGCTGTCGTATGTGATCGCACCATACCGCCCGGCTCTCGCCATCCAGCGCTCGGCGACCGGATCCCTCGTGAGGTTCGGACGCTGGGTGTTCATAACGGGTGTCGTGGCATTCCTCGGAAACGCCGCGCTCCAGGCGGTGATCTCCCGTCGGCTGGGCACGGTGGAACTCGGACTGTATTTCCTGGCGACCCGTATTGCATTCCTGCCGTCCGAGGTTTCTAGCGAGCTCGTCGGAGGTGTCGCGTTTCCGCTCTACTCTCGACTGCAGTCCGACAGCGACCGGGCCCAGCGCACGTTCCGCGGCATCCTGATCGGCATGGCGGTTGTGCTGCTCCCGATCGTGGGGTTGCTCATCGCTCTCGCGCCGGTGCTGGTGGATGGCTTGCTTGGCCCTCGGTGGCAGGGCACCGCGCCTGTCATTCAGGTGCTGGCAGCTGCGTCGGGTTTGAGTCTGTTCGCCAATGCCGCCGTTCCGATATTCAAGGGCATCGGCCAACCGTGGCGGATGGCGGCACTCCGCACGGTCCAGAGTGTGGTGCTCGTGGCTCTGGCCTGGGATTTCGCAGGCCGCTTCGGCGTAGTCGGTGCGGCGGCGGCATGGATGCCCGCCACGGTCGCGGCACTCGTGATTGCGGTGGCGATGATGGTCCGGCGGTTCCCCGGGGTACTACGGGGACTGCCATTCCTCCTGCTGTTGATTCTCCTCACCTCGAGTGCCGGTGCTGCGGCCGCGTACGTGGTGGCCCATGTGACGCAGGGTGCTGCAGGGTTCTTCCTGGGTGGAGTGGTGGGCGGAGGGCTCGCGGCCGTGACGCTGTGGAATCTCGACCGACGTTTCGATCTCGGTATCCGGTCTGTCACTGCACAACTCACTCCGCTCAGCCGAGGTCTCCGCAATCGACTCGGTGGGGGTGACGGTGCGAACTGAGGCGACGCACCGGCGCTGCCGAAGCAGGGACTGTCGCGGGACCCCGCCGGGGACGCCGGTGAGGACCGAGAAACGACAACGGTGCAGGTCGTACAGTCCGTGCCGCCGGTGCTTCGCGCGAGGTGACTCGGAAGAGGGGGACTGGAGCCCTGTGCATCCACCAGGCGCGACCACCTGAACCACCCCTCGAGTCCCGCTCCCTTCAACGGTCGGACCGCTGGCGGTGGTACATCCGCCCCACCCCCGCCGGACGACTGCCGGTAACGTCGCGTCGTGCGGGCTCCACCGCACGGTGCGAGGCGGTCGATCGGGGCCTTCCCGGTGCGGCGAACTCAGCGAGCAGCGTCGTGTCACCTGTGGGCGTGATCGTGCCGCGACCGCAGCTTCATTCCAAAGTGTGATCCTCGTCACACTTTTCGGGCCGGCGACAACGATGCTGCACCAACGAGTGGATACGCCGTGGCGAGCGTGCAGCAGGACGGGTGTTGCGGGTGAGCGTGGGGGAGCACACGCGTCGGGCTCAAACACTGCCGTCTTCTCCCCAATCTCTCAGCTGTGCCGGGCGCGTTTGGTCTGGCCTCCACTCAACGGTCGACTCCGTGCTGCGTGCCCGCCACAGGACGGGCGTACGAGTGGACGGTGTATCGGGGGGAGTGCCCGAGAATCGGCGCCAGCCGACCGCGTCGGCCTGTACCGCTCCCAGACCTCGAGAGACCGGCGGAGGTGGAGGTAATTCGCCGTGTGAGGGCGGCGTTGGCGCGCAGCTTGCCATTGACTCTGTCGTGATCCGGTGCCCGCGGCGGTGGTGCCGCTGGGCCCGACAGAGCAGGCGGGATCGGACCGGGAGCGTCGAGCACGTGAATCTGCCCTTTCGCCAGACAGGTAACCACGTGGAACTCCTGAAGCGCATCGTTCGCAAACGGCTCCCTGAGCCCAGGATCCGCTGGCTCGCGTCGACGTACGAGATCGGGGACGGGTACCGGCGCATCTACCACTTCCATGTCCGGAAGACGGCAGGAACCAGCCTGGACGCGGCGTTCTGGAACTTGGCGAACCTCGATCTGCTGGACTTCGAGAAGAAGACCTATACGTGCAAGAACGGGCTGATCATCGTCAGGGGGCATAAGAAGCGCATAGAGGACGGTCACTATTTCTACGCCAGTTCCCACATTCCCGCGCATGAGCTCAGGCTGCCAGGGCGGACCTTCACTCTCGTCATGCTCCGTGATCCCCTCGCGCGCGTCCTCTCGCACTACCGCTACCTCCTGTGGCGTCTCAACGATCCGGACGCCGAGGCCAGAGAGCCGTTCTTCGACGAGCTCGAACCGGAGCTTCCGTGGCTCGGGGAGTCCTTCGGTGACTTCCTGGACCGGGTGCCCCGCGAGCATCTGCTGCGGCAGCTGTACATGTTCTCGGACAGCTACGACGTCGATGAAGCTGTGGAGAGAATCGCGGCCTGTTCGGCGGTTGGCTTTACCGAGGCGTTCGCGGAGAGCTTGGAGGAAATAGCCAGACGTCTCGATCTTCCTCTTTCGGTGAGGAGCGAGCGTCGCTTCCAGTATCCCGTCCATCCCACCGACACG
>JBDHDN010000315.1:0-4965 GCA_039591485.1 Gemmatimonadota bacterium | reverse complement strand
GAACCGACTCTGCCGCCCTCACTGCCGCGTGAGCTTCGCCACCCAGCCCCCGCCGGGAGCGAGGGTTGCGACGATCTCCGCACCCGCCAACACCTCGTCCTCGAACCGCCGGTAGTCCTCCGGATTGCGCTCGGCGTTGCGCCCGTCTTCGAACACCTCGGCCGTCCAGACACCCTCCCCCAAGAAGGACATGTCGAGCACCATCTCGCGGGGGGTGGCATCGGTCATCGCGCCGACGTACCAGACGTCCCCTCGTCGGCGGGCGACCGCCACCCAGTCGCTCACCCGGGCCGAGAGCACCCGTGTCTCGTCCCACACCGTCGGGACGGCGGCCAGGAAGGCGAGGCACTCCCCCTCCTCGAGGTAGTTCGAGGGAGAGTCCGACAGCATCTGGAGCGGGCTCTCGAACACGACGTACATCGCCAACTGATGCACCCGCGTGCCGATGCTCATGGGTCGGTCGAACACCGGTGTGAACTGCCGCTCGTGCGCGTTGCGCATGGCACCCGGTGTGTAGTCCATCGGCCCCGCGAGCATGCGGATGAAAGGCAGGGTGACGTTGTGCTCCGGGTCCGGAAGGTCGCTCCACTTGTTGTGCTCGAGCCCAAGCACGCCCTCGCGCGTCATCACGTTGGGATAGGCACGCCTGAGCCCCGTCGGCTTGTACGCGCCGTGAAAGTCCACCAACAGTCGGCGTTCGGCCGCCGCTCGAGCCACGCGCCAGTAGTATTCGACCATCTTCTGGTCGTCGCGCTGCATGAAGTCGACCTTCACCCCGACGACACCCCACTCGGCGAACCGGTCGAGCGTCTCCTCCAGCCGGTCGCCCAGCGCGTTCCACACCACCCAGAGAATGACCCCCACGTCCCGATCGCGCGCGTGGGCGAGCAGCGCCGGGAGATCGATGTCCGGGTTGAGTGCCGTCAGATCCGCCGGCTCCGACCACCCTTCATCGAGGATGACGTACTCGAGTCCGTGGTCCGCCGCGAAATCGATGAAGTAGCGGTAGGTGTCCGTATTGAGGCCTGCACGGAAGTCCACGCCGAACAGGCCGGTCGCATTCCACCAGTCCCACGCGACCTTCCCGGGACGAATCCACGACGGATCGTCGACGGCCAGGGGTGGTGCGAGCCGATAGACGATCGTGTTCTCGACCAGGTCGCCGTCGTTTTCTGCCACCACGAACACGCGCCACGGGAAGGTACGCGGTCCCTCGGTGCGGGCCAGGTACTCGGCGCGCTCGACGACCTTCACGGTTCGGTCGCCCTCCAGCTCCTCGATGAGGGGATACGACGGGAAGACCCCCCGCAGCTGACGGCCGCTGGTACCCGCCAGATAGAGCCCGGGGTAGTTCCGCAGATCCGCCTCGGTGATGGCCACCTTCGGGCCGTTGTACATCGCGATCAGGAGCGGCAGGCTCGCCATCTGCTGGAACGGGATCTCGCTCACCCGCAACCGCTCGTACACGCGCTCCGAGTGCGTGAGGAAGCTTTCCTCGGCCGGAAACCACACGGCGGAATCGCTCTCGAAGCGCGCCGTGAACTCCTCGGCGGTCACGGCGAACTCGCCACTCCACCCGGTTCGGAACCGATACGCGGCCCCGTCGTCGTAGGCGCGCACGTCGAGGCCCCAGCCACTGGCAAAGTCGAGCGACAGTTGATTGTATCGGTCGCGGACGCGCGAGGTCTTCTCCGGCACGACGGGCTCGATGATCTCGTCGGCCGCGCTCCAGCGGGCATCCACCACCCGCGCAGCCGGCCCGATCACCGTGCCGTCGCCGAGCGTGAGCGAGATCGGGGACGCGCCGATGAGCGTGCGACCCTTCCACTCGACGGTGTAGGTCAGCTGCTCCCCGACCAAGACCGTGATGCTGACGGCACTGTCGGGAGACGTGGTGCGATGGGTCTGCACCTGTGGCTGGGCGGCGAGCGGCCCGGTCTGGCACGTGAGCAGGGCGGCGACGAACAACGAACGCATGGTGGACCTTCCTTACCTCGTGACACCATCCAGCGGGGAACATGCGCCGCATCAGGATCGTGCGCCAGCACGGGTCGGTACCGACCGACACGGGGGCTGCGCAAGAGACCGCTCCACCCGACCGGCGCCCTCAACATTTCCTGCCGGTCACCCAGGTCCGCCGTGACCCCGCTCACCATGGAACCCTCTCGCCATTTCGGCGGTCTAATAGTCCGAAGCCTACTGGGGACAGCCGCCCGATGTACCGCAGACGGATGCCAGGGTGGTCGATGCTGCTCGTGGCGCTACCCGCCGCGGCGATGGCCCAGGTGCCGCCAGCCTCCGATTCCGGAACGACGGTCGAGCACGTGGTGAGCGATGCCGACCCGACACAGCGGTACGCCATGTTCCTCCCGCCGCAGTACGACCCTGCCGCATGCTGGCCCTTGCTCATCGTGATGGATCCCCGCGGGCGCGCCATGGTCCCGCTCGCACGCCTGCGTCCGGCAGCGGCACGGTACGGCTACCTGATCGTCAGCTCGTACAACACGCTGAGTGACGGATCGGGCGAGCCCAACGTGGCGGCTGTGAACGCCATCCTCGGTGATGTCGAGGGACTCGCGGCTGTCGACTGCACGCGCTTGTACCTCGTGGGACTCTCGGGCACCGCCCGCATGGCGTGGGAGTTCGCCTTTCGACTCGAGGGTCGCGTGCCCGCGGTGATCGGCTTCGGTGCCGGCTTGCCCTGGGGCGTACCGGCCTTCCGCATCGCCGTCCAGCAGCTCGGTACGCCGTTCAGCTACTTCGGCGGCGCCGGTCAGACGGACTACAACTACCACGAGCTTCGCGCGCTCGACCGGACACTCGACGAGATCGGGATCAGGCATAGCATCGAGTTCTATCCGGGTCCGCACGATTGGCCGCCGGAATCACAGTTCCTGCGGGCGGTCGAGTGGCTCGAGCTCGACGCGATCCGCCGGGGGCTGCGCACGGACTCGACGGCGCTGGTGGCAAGGCTGTTCGCGCAGCGGCTCTCCGAGGCGGAGTCCGCCCTGCATGACGGGCGCGGCTATCGGGCACTCCTGCTCTACCGGGCGCTCCGGGAGGACTTCGAGGGCCTGCACGACGTCGGCCGCGTTCCGCAGATCGTGGACTCCCTTGCCGGTGCTCCGGACGTGCAGGCCACCGAGGCTCGACTCGAGGAGCTCGCGGGCGAGCATCAGCGCTACCGCGATCGGCTCGGCGACTTCGTGCAGACCGTCGAATTGTCGACGCGACCGATGACGCAGGAGCAGGCCGTCACGCACCTGCAGATCGAGCGTCTCCAGCAGCGTGCCGAGAACCCGGCCGATACGCTCGACATGCTGGCCGCGCTGCGGATGCTCGCGACTGCGTTCGTGCACACGTCGTTCTACGAGCCTCGCCGATACTTCGAAGAACGCGATCTCCACCGGGCGCTGCTCATGCTCGAGGTCGCCCAAGCGATCCGGCCGGACGAAGCCTCGGTGTGCTACACCCTCGCCCGAGCGTATGCGGGCCTCGGCCGGAAGGGCAACGCGGTGGCCGCGCTGGAGTCGATGGCCGCGAGCGTCAGGCTCGATCCCGACCGGTTGGAGCGAGATCCGCATCTGACTGCGCTGCGGGACTATCCGGCATTCCTCGCGTTCGTTGCGAGACTGAAGAGGGACGGATAGACGGATGAACAGAACGCAGTCGAAGCAGGGAGCGACCGCCCACCCGCCTGACCGCCCGTCCGCCCGCTGGTATATTCGCGATGACCCAAGCCTGCTGATGGGATGACCGACACACCGCAGCGCTGCCATGTCTGTGACGCCGAGCTGGAATCGCGCGGGAAGTACTGCCCCGAGTGCGGTGCCGCGCGGACGGTGTCCGGAACGGAGACCGCGGAGCATTCCGGGACCTCTGCGGCGGAGTTGCATCGCGGACTGCTCCGACGCGCGCTGGGTGATGCCTACACCTTGGGGGACCTGATCGGGCGGGGCGGCTTCGCGGAGGTTTACGCGGCCCGGGATGTCCGACTCAAGCGCGACGTCGCAGTCAAGACCCTCCGCTATGACCTGCGCGCGTCAGCCGTCCTGCTGGAGCGGTTCCGCCGCGAGGCCGAGGCCATGGCGCAGCTGCGGCACCCGCACGTGATGCCGATCTACACCGTCGGGGAAGGGGAAGGGCTCGCGTACTTCGTCATGCCGCTCGTGCGGGGCGACACGCTCGGGCAGCGCGTGAAGCGGGAGGGGCGACTGCCGATCCCCGTCGTGCAGCGGATCGTGTTCGAGGTGGCGAGCGCCCTGGAACACGCACACACCTTGGGCATGGTGCACCGGGACGTGAAGCCCGAGAACATTCTGCTCGAGGGGGATGGCGGCCGGGTGTTGGTCACCGACTTCGGAATCGCCCGTGCGGCCGAAGCGCGCAATGACGCCCTCACCGGGACGGGCATCATTCTCGGTACCCCGGACTACATGAGCCCCGAGCAGGCGAGCGAAGCACGGGAGCTGGACCACCGGTCGGATCTCTACTCGCTGGGCGTGGTGGCCTATCAGATGCTGACCGGCGAGCTGCCGTTCAGGGCGTCGTCGCTCCAGGGATTCGTCGTGAAGCTGATCACGGAGGAGCCCCCCTCGGTGCTGGAGCGCCGGCGCGATTGCCCGCCCGAGTTTGCGGCCCTGGTGGCACGGTGCCTCGCCAAGGAGCCGGACGATCGTTTCGCGTCGGCAGCGGAGATCTGCGCGGTCCTGGGACCCGCGGGAGGCGAGCCGTCCGCTCCGCGGCACAAGCCGTCCGTGCGGGGAGCGATTCGCAGTGTCGCGGCGGCAGGTGCCACCCCGGTCTCGGCCTTCCGACGCTCCGTCATGTTCCTCGTGACCGGCTCCCTGGCACTGCTCGCCATCGACGTTGCGACGAACGGCTCGCTGGAATTCGCACCGGTCATTGTGGCACTCTGGTGCCTGCCGATCGCGTCACGCTACGGACGGCTGTGGACGGACGGCT
>JBDHDN010000314.1:389-5363 GCA_039591485.1 Gemmatimonadota bacterium | reverse complement strand
CACGCGCCGAGGCATTGCGGATGCGCTGCGGACCGGCGGCGAAGTCGCGCGCGGAGACATCTTCGTGTTCTATCCGGCAGATCTCCAGTTCTCCCCAGTCGAGATCCCACGGCTCGTCGAGCCCATTCGGGGTGGGGAGGCGGATATCGTGACCGGAACGAAGCAGGGGGAGTATCAGAAGGCGTTCGTATCCGGGGTGTACAATCGCCTATGCCGTATGTTGTTCGGCATCCGTGTGAGCGACCTGAACGCGGTGAAGGCCTATCGGCGTGAGGTGATGGCGGCCGTGCCGCCGCGGCCCGACTGGCACCGCTTCATGGTGGTCGTCGCCGCGGCAGATGGCTACTCCGTCACCGAGCGGCCGGTCACTTTGCACCCGCGTCGCGAGGGTCGATCCAAGTTTGGCCTCGGGCGCATTCCGGTCGGGATGGTCGATCTGCTGTCCGTGTGGTTCCAGCTTCGCTTCGGGCGCAAGCCGCTGCTGTTCTTCGGGGTTTCAGGTGGTGTCCTGTTTCTCCTGGGCTTCGTCGTCGGCGTGGTCGCAGTCGTACTGCGATTCGGCTACGGCATTGGCTTCAGACCGCTGCTCGACCTCGTGATGGTTCTGGTCATCACCGGCGTGGCCTTGTTCGGGTTTGGCTTCGTCGGCGAGATGCTGGCCGGGGCACGCGAGGAGCTCCGCACCATCGAGCGCTCGCTCGAGGAGTTGGTCGGGGAGATCAGGCGGCTCCGCTCCTGAGCCGGCGGTGCACGTCGCGTTCGTCACCCACGCCTACCCCCGCTGGCCTCGCGACGTCGCCGGCAACTTCCTCCATCGTCTCGCCACCGCACTCGTCGCGCGAGGACATCGTGTCACGGTCATCGCACCGGCTGACCGTGGTGCTGGAGGCGCCGCTGAACTCGACCGCGTGGCGGTGCGGCGCATCCGGTACGCGGGCGCGGCGCGGGAGACACTCGCGTACGCTGGGACGATGGTGGAAGCGGCGCAGACGCTGACCGGCCGAGCGACGGCCGCGCGGCTCCTCGTCGCGCTTGCGCGCGCGCTGCGCGTATTGCGTCGCAACGACCCCCCCGACGTGGTGCATGCCCACTGGTGGATTCCCGGGGGCATCGCGGCGCTTCTGGCGGGTGCGGCCGCACGACCCCTCGTGGTGACGCTGCACGGAACGGATGTACGGTTGCTGCAGCGCGGCGCGATGCTGCGGAGAGGTGCGCGATTGGTGTTGGGTAGGGCGGCCGTGGTGAGCGCCGTATCGAGTGACCTCGCCGACCGAGCAGCCGCGCTGGCCGGCGTCCCCCGCGATCGCATCGTCGTGCAGCCCATGCCGGCTGCCGTGGAGGGGTTCGCACGGCGGACGGCTGGTGGGGACGGCGTCCTCACGGTAGGGCGCCTTTCTCCACAGAAGCGGACACACCTCATCGTCGACGCTGTGGCGGCGTTGGCTGACCGTGGCAAAGCGGTGCCGCTCACCGTGATCGGTGATGGTGCCGAGCGGGGCGCGCTCGAAGCTCGCGCACGCGCGACAGGGTGTGAGGAGATGGTGCGGTTTCTCGGAACTGTCTCCCCAGAGGATATCCCGGATGCGATGGGGAATCCCGACGTCTTCGCGTTCGCTGGGTTGGAGGAGGGGCTCGGGCTCGCCGTGGCTGAGGCGTACTTCCTCGGTATTCCGGTCGTCGCGATGCAAGGTGGGGGCGGTGTCGTCGATCTGCTTGGCCCTGACCCCGCAGGACGGATCGTTCCTGACGGTGACGTATCGGCGTTCGCGGACGCCTTGCGTTCGGTGATCGACGACCCGGCCACTCGCGAGGCGGCGGCAGCGCACGGTGACCAGCTTCGCCACACCATCGGGCCGGATGCAGTGGCGCGCCAATTCGAGACGCTGTATCGCAACGCCGTGGATCGGCATTCGGCATGAGACGGAGGCTCGTGTGGGTGGTCCAGGGGACGCTAGCGATCGTGGTCGCCTGGTTCGTCTTTGGAGCCTTGTCGGATCAGTGGGAGGACTTCCGTGGTCTCGAGGTCTCGCTCAGGATACGGCCGTGGTTCCTCGTCCTCTCTGCCGCCGCCGTGCTCGGCGCGTATGCGCTGCTCGTCGCGGCGTGGGCGCGACTCGTTGCCGGGTGGAGCCAGCGACTACCGTATCACGCCGCGTTTCGCATATGGGCCCTCTCGAATCTCGGGCGGTACCTTCCCGGCAAGATCTGGAGCGTTGCCGGCCTCGCGGTCCTGGCGCAGCGCGAGGGGGTGAGTCCGTGGGCTGCAACGGGTGCGGCAATTGTGATGCAAGCAATTGCGCTGGGAACGGGGACGGTAGTAGCACTCGCCACGCTGCCGACCGGCGGATCGACGTTCGCACTGGTCGCTGCTGTTCTGTTAGCACTGGGCGGCGTACTCGCGCTCACAGACCGTCGTGTGGTAGGTCGCCTCGCCCGCCTCGCTGGACGAACCGACGCCGTCCGGCCACTGTCCCTGCGCGCTGCGCTCGTGACTGGGGGGGCAAATCTCGCCGCATGGATCGCGTATGGCATAGCGTTCTGGCTGCTCGCCGCCGGATTGCTCGAGGCACACACACTCACACCGCTGGCGAGTATTGGTATCTTTGCAGCGGGTTACCTCGTAGGACTCGTCTCGCTGTTTGCGCCGGGCGGCGTCGGAGTCCGCGAGGCGATGTACCTCGCGCTGATCACCCCACTCACCGGGGGGGGAGCGGCACTGACGCTGACGGTGGGCTCACGGCTGCTGCTCACCGCGACAGAGATCGTCGCCGCGCTCGCGGCGCTCGCACTGGCGGGACGGAAGGAGTCGACCGTTGACCAATCCTGAGGATCGCGAAGCGACGGCGTTCGAACCACGCTTCCCGACCGCGATTGCAGCGCTGTTCCTCTCCGTGTGGATCCTCCTCCTATCCCTCCCCGTGTGGACCGGAGCGTTCCTGGGCGGGCAGTTCAGCGATCAGTACCACAGCGGGTATGCCTTTCGGCACTGGCTCGCCGAACGGTGGTCCGAGACCGGAGCGATCCCGCTCTGGAATCCCGAGATGTTCGGAGGCTTCCCGTTCGTCGGCGCGATGCACGGCGACATCTTCTATCCCACGTCGCTGTTGCGCTTGGTGCTCCCGACCGGATTCGCTATGAGTCTCGGCTTCGTGGTTCACTACGTGCTCGCAGGGTTCTGCGTCTACCTGTTGTTGCGTCTCCTCCGCATCACGTGGACCGGTGCGGTCGCGGGAGGGTTCGCTTACCAGCTGTCCGGGGTCATCGGCTCCTACGTACAACCCGGACACGATGGCAAGCTGTTCGTCTCAACGTTGCTGCCCGTGGCGCTGATCGGGCTCGTCCTCGCGATGCGGGACCGTCGCGTGTGGGGTTTTGGGGTAGTGGCCGGTGCTGTCGGACTGGCTCTGTTGAGTCCGCATGCCCAGTTGACCTACTACATGCTCATCGCCGCGGGCCTGTTCGCCCTGTACGTCGCGTTCGGGGAGGTGTCCGACCGGTCGCTCGCGGAGAGGCTCACGTCGTTGGGGTTCGCGCTCGCCGCCGTGGTGATCGGTTTTGGGATCGGCATGATCCAACTCCTACCGTTCTTCGAGTATCTACCATACTCGCCGCGCGCCGAAGGCTACTACGGGTTCGAGGGATCCGTGTCGTACGCCGTGCCGTGGTCACACGTGCCTGAGCTGTTCCTCTCCGGTTTTGTCGGAACGACGCCGGAGCGCACCTACTGGGGTGGGAACCCGTTGAAGCTGCACTCAGAGTACCTGGGACTGACGGCGGTGGTGTTGGCGACGTTCGGGGCGTTGGATCGCGACCGTCGGCGCCTGGTCGCATGGCTGCTCGGGATTGGGGCGCTGTTTCTGCTCGTGGCACTCGGCGGGGCCACACCGTTCTATCGCCTGTGGTGGAGTGTCATGCCTTTCGTGAAGCAGACGAGAGCACCAGGCATGGCGCTGTACGTCGTCGCACTGGTCGTCGCGTTGCTTGCCGGTGTCGGTGTCGACCGCTGGCTGCGGGAACGCGCCGATGCTTGGGTACGGGCGTGGTTGATCACCGGAGGAGCCATAGTGGCCTTGGCCCTGATCGGCGCGTTTGGGATGCTCGCCGATTTCCTGGCGCACGGTGGGGCGCAGGGCGTTCCGAGATCCGCGGAGGCACTACGAGAAGCCCGGCCGGCAATTGCCAGTGGCGCACTGGCGAGTGGGCTCGCCCTGTTGGGACTCGGTCTGATCGCGCTGATGCAGCGGAAGGGCAGGATCCCGTCCGCTGCTCTCGCACTGATGATACCGTTGCTCGTGAGCGGCGACCTGTGGCTCAATGCCCGGGGCTTCTGGACATACTCGGAGAAACCGACTGACGCGCTGTTCGGCGGTGATGAGATCACCAGGACGCTACAGGCGGCACCGCTACCGTACCGGGTCATCGATCTGTCCGACACGGGAGCAGACGTGTACCCCGGCGCATCGCTGATGGCGTTCGGCATTCCCCAGATCCTCGGGCATCACGGCAACCAGCTGCATCACTTCAACGAGCTGCTCGGAGGAAAGAACGAGTGGCGGAATCTGCTTGCCGGGCGGAGGCTCTGGGATCTGTTCGCCGTGCAGTACGTGCTCGTCCCCACCGGGCTGGATCTCGGCAGTCAGCTCCCGGCATACGCGGAGCTCGAGCGGGATTTCGATACCCTGCTGTCTGGGGTACCGACGGCGAACGGAGGAACGGCGGACCTGCTCATCCGCCGAGATCCCGTACCGTACGCGCGGGTGGTACAGGCGGCGGTCGCGGTACCCGACGAGGAGGCCATTCCCAACGTCGCCGATCCGCGCTCGTCGCTTCCCACCGATCGCGTCGTGCTGCTTGCGCCGGAGGCCGCGGTTCAGCCGGCGCCGGTCACGCAGATACCCGAGCCGCTCGGTGTCACCGCGCACCTGACCGAGTGGGAGCCCGGGAGCATGACGATCCGGCTGGAGCCGGCACCGG
>JBDHDN010000314.1:0-373 GCA_039591485.1 Gemmatimonadota bacterium | reverse complement strand
GGCGTACCTCCTCGTGAGCGAGAACTATTATCCCGGATGGCACGCCTGGGTGGACGGACGAGAGGGGCAGGTCGTGCGCGGCAACGTGTCCCTCGTGACGGTGCCGGTCGCAGCGGGATCATCAGAGGTCCGGCTCGAATTCACGAGTGATGCCTATGTCCGAGGGAGGCTGATCACGTGGCTCAGCGCGGCAATGGCCATTGGGTTGATTGTGGTCCCGATCGTCTCTGAGAGGCGTCGCCGTGCCTGACGAGCGCGCTCTCGTGATCATTCCGACCTACAACGAGGCGCAGAATATCGCTTCGCTCCTGCCGGAGGTCCTGGCACAGGATCCCCGCATCGAGGTCCTGGTCGTCGATGACAACTCCCCGGA